>JAEZGR010000110.1 GCA_023437255.1 Pseudomonadota bacterium
ATTGACTTCCAGCCCTACCCCTTCCCCAGCTACACCGAGGAACTGATCCGCAAGCTGCAGAACACGCTGGTGTCGGGACAAAATGCCTTCGTGAAGGATCTCGACCCGGGGTTTGTGGCTCGCGATCTGGTCGACGACCGTTTCGTGAAGAAGGCGATTCTGGCGTACGGCGGCCCCGCCGCCTTCGGGCTGCCGGACTCGTTCAGCCGCGAGGAAACGATCACGGCCTGACGCTTTCATTAGCAGGCACTCAGGCAAACGAACCACGCACCATCACCGCTCCCCGAGGAAATCCATGCGCTCGACGTTCGCTCAACGCACCACCTTACGCAACCCTTTGTCCGCGCCGGCGCTTGCACCGCTGAAACGACTGGGCATCGGTGCGGGCGTGGCGTATGGAGCGGCAGGCCTGGCGGTACTGGTGCTGCTCTGGTCGCTCTGCACCCGCATGCTGGAGACCAGCGTCCCGCTGGCAGCGTCGCTGGCACCCGGCGCCACCTTCGACAGCCTCTACCACCTGGTGTTCTCGGGCGAACTGAACAGCCACACGCTGATGAGCCTGCGTCGCGTACTGGTCGGCCTCGCGCTTGCGTTGGTGATTGGCGTACCGATCGGGCTTGCGGTCGGCAGCTCTAGACTCGCGGAAAGCATGAGCGGCACCGCCTTCCAGTTCCTGCGCATGATTTCGCCACTGTCGTGGATGCCGATCGCCGTCATGGTGTTCGGCATCGGCGACGCACCAATCTACTTTCTGCTGACGTTCGCTGCCGTGTGGCCGATCATGCTCAATACGGCCGCCGGCGTACGCCAGCTCGACCCGAAATGGTTGATGCTGGCCCGCAGCCTGAGCGCGACTCCTCGCGAGATTCTGCTGCGCATCGTGGTGCCCGGCATTCTGGGCCATGTGCTGACCGGCGTGCGCCTGGCCATCGGCATCATCTGGATTGTGCTCGTGCCCTGCGAGATGCTGGGCGTCAGTTCGGGGCTGGGCTACTACATCCTGGATACGCGCGATCGCATGGCCTATTCCGAGCTCATGGCCGTGATCGTGCTGATCGGCGCGCTGGGCTTCCTGCTCGACGGCCTGGCTCAACGCGCTTACCGGCACTGGGCCCGCAAGCCCGCCTGAGCCGGGCCTTTTTGTATTGCGTCAGTTCAGCGTGTGATAGCCGCCGTCGACATACAGTGTCGACCCGGTGATGGCGCGTGCGCCGTCGCTAGCCAAAAACACGCACAAGGGCGCGACATCTTCGATGTCGAGCTCGCGCCCCAGCGGCGACCGTTTGATCGAATCCTGAACCAGCGTGTCGAACTGCGCAATGCCTGACGCGGCACGCGTCACGATCGGCCCGGGTGACACCGCGTTCACGCGGATGCCTTTCTCGCCCAGCTCGGCCGCCATGTAGCGGACTGACGATTCCAACGCCGCCTTCACGGGCCCCATGATTCCGTAGTTGGGGATCACTTCGGCGCCTCCGAGATAGCTCATGGTCATGAGACTGCCGCCCTCGCTCATGAGTGGTTCGGCCAGCCTTGCCATGCGCATGAAGGAATGGCAAGAGATGTCCATGGCCAACAGAAAGCCTTCGCGCGAACTGTCGGTCACGCGACCATGCAGGTCGTCTTTGGGGGCAAAGGCAATGGAGTGCAGAAGAAAGTCGAGGCGCCCCCAGCGCTGCGCGACGGCCTCGAACAGCACCTGCAGCTGCGCGTCGTCGCGCACATCGAGGGGAAGCTGGATCTCGGCGTTCACCGACCGAAGCAGCGGCTCGACGTGCGGCCGTGCCTTGTCGTTCAACCATGTGCCGCCAAGCGTGGCGCCAGCCTCATGCATGGCGCGGGCGCACGCCCACGCAATACTCTGGTCATTGCCAATGCCAATGACCAGGCCTTTCTTGCCTTTCAACACAATGCAACTCTCTTGGTTGGCGGGCCGCCACCGGCCCAACAGGGCGAATAGTAAACGGTGGCGGCTACCCGGTGAGCCTGTTCAACCAAGCAGCAGGCGGTTCATGCGTTTGACGAAGTCGGCCGGATCATTCAGTGCCGCGCCTTCCGCCAGCATGGCCTGGTCAAGCAGGAGCTGCGCCCATTCCTTGAACGCTTCATCTTCGGCCTGACTCACCCGCGCGAGCAGTGCATGCTCCGGGTTGACCTCGAGAATCGGCTTGATCTCCGGGGCCTGCTGGCCCGCCGCGCGCAGCATCCGCTGCAGATGCGGGCTGAGTTCGTGCTCGTCGACCACGACGCAGGCCGGAGAATCGACCAGACGCGTGGTGACACGCACTTCCTTGACCTTGCCCTCCAGGGCCTTCTGCATGCGCTCGATCAGTGGCTTGCTGCTTTCAGCCACTTCGGCCTGGTGCTTCTTTTCCTCTTCGTCGGCCAGCGCATCGAGATCAAGACCGCCCTTGGCCACCGAGGCCAGCGGTTTTTCCTCAAAGTCGCGCAGGTAGGACAGCATCCATTCGTCGACGCGATCGGTAAGCAGCAGGACCTCGATGCCCTTCTTGCGGAAGACTTCGAGGTGCGGGCTGTTCGCGGCCGCCGCATAAGAATCGGCCGTGACGTAATAGATCTTTTCCTGCCCTTCCTTCATGCGCGACACATATTCGGCCAGCGACACATTCTGCACACCGCTGTCGTTATGTGTGGACGCAAATCGCAGCAGCTTTGCGAGCCGCTCGCGATTGGCGAAATCTTCGCCCATGCCTTCCTTGAGGACCTGTCCGAACTGCTCCCAGAACTTGGCGTAGTCCTCGGCGCGATTCTCGGCCATGTCATCGAGCATCGAGAGCACGCGCTTGGTCGAGCCTTCGCGAATCGCCTTCACGTCGCGGCTTTCCTGCAGGATCTCACGCGAGACGTTCAGTGGCAGGTCGGCCGAGTCGATCACGCCCTTCACAAAACGCAGATACGAAGGCAGCAGCTGCTCGGCGTCGTCCATGATAAAGACCCGCTTCACATACAGCTTCACGCCGCGGCGAGCCTCGCGGTCCCACAGGTCAAACGGCGCACGCTGAGGGATATAGAGCAGCTGCGTGTACTCGCTGCGGCCTTCGACATGATTGTGAGTCCATGCCAGCGGGTCTTCGAAGTCGTGCGCGATGTGCTTGTAGAACTCTTTGTACTGTTCGTCCGTGACCTCCGACTTGGCGCGGGCCCACAGCGCGCTTGCCTGGTTCACCGTTTCCCATTCCAGCGACTTCACCTGTTCCGACTTCTCGGAATCCCACTCTTCCTTGAGCATCTGGATCGGCAAGGAGATATGGTCGGAGTAACGACGCAGCACTTCGCGCAGCTTCCAGCCGTTCAGGAAATCGTCTTCCGGATCGCGCAGGTGCAGCACGATGGCGGTGCCGCGATCGGCCTTCTCGACCTGGGCGACACGGAATTCGCCCTGCCCGTCGGACTCCCACAGCACCGCTTCCGTTTCCGGTAGCCCGGCCCGGCGCGACAGCACCGCCACCTTGTCGGCAACAATGAACGACGAATAGAAGCCCACGCCGAACTGGCCGATGAGCTG
>JAEZGR010000171.1 GCA_023437255.1 Pseudomonadota bacterium
GAGGTAGCCAGGGTAGAGCATGATGCCGGATCGGCAAGGGATCGGGCGAGGGGCCGGGGGGCGTCATGTCAGGGCGTCATTCGGGGAAGAACGCGTACTTGACGACGAACAGCGTCGCCACCACGAAGCTGGCCGGATGGACGTCGCGCACACGCCCGGTCGCCACCTTGAGGACCACATAGCTGATGAAGCCAAAGGCAAGCCCATTGGCGATCGAGTACGTGAACGGCATCGCAAGCGTGGTGAGCGCGGCAGGGGTGGCCTCGGTGACGTCGTCCCAGTCGATGTCGGTGAGTTCGCGCAGCATGAGGCCCGCTACATAGAGCAGGGCAGGCGCCGTGGCGTAGGCGGGCACCGAGCCGGCCAGCGGCGAAAAGAACAGGGCGAGCAAAAACAGAATGGCGACAGTGAGCGCGGTCAGGCCGGTACGCCCGCCCGCCTGTACGCCGGCCGCACTTTCGACATAGGCGGTCGTGCTGCTGGTGCCGAGCATGGAGCCGGCCAGAATGGCTGTGCTGTCGGAGAAGAGGGCACGGTTCAGTCGGCCCGGATTGCTTTCAGAAATCAGGTTGGCCCGTTTGGCCACGCCGATCATGGTGCCGGTGGCGTCGAAGACCTCGACCAGAACCAGCACAAGAATGACATGCACGAAGCCGGTCTGCAGCGCCCCCATGATATCGAGCTGCATGAATGTGGGTGCCAGGCTGGGCGGGGGGGCGATGATGCCGCTGAAGCTGTTGTGCCCCAGCAGCATCGACAACACCGTGACAGCGAGAATGCCGATCAGGATCGCACCGCGCACGCGCAGTGCATCGAGCGAGGCGATGACAAAGAAGCCGAAGATCGCGTACAGGGCGGGAGGCTGCGTGAGGTCGCCCAGCGCAATCTTGGTGGCGGGACTGGCCACCACGATTCCCGAACTGCTGAGAGCGATGATGGCCAGAAACAGGCCGATGCCCGCCGCAATCGATGCCCGCAACGACCGAGGTATGCCCGCAATGAGCCAGCTTCGTATGCCGGTGATCGTGATGATCAGGAAGATCACGCCGGATATGAACACCGCGCCCAGCGCCTGCTGCCAGGTGTAGCCCAACGCTCCCACGATGGTGAAGGCGAAGAAGGCGTTCAGCCCCATGCCGGGCGCCATGCCGATCGGCCAGTTCGCCACGAAGGCCATGATGAGCGTGCCCACCACGGCCGCCAGGCAGGTGGCGACAAACACTGCATCGCGATCCATCCCCGTGCCCGAGAGAATTTCGGGATTCACGAAGATGATGTAGGCCATGGTCAGGAAGGTGGTGACACCGGAAAGCACTTCTGTTCGTGCATTGGTGCCATGTTCACGCAACCTGAAGAGTCGCTCAAGCATGGAGGGGGCTCCGAAAACGGATGGAAGGGGAGACGTTACAATAAAAGATGAATTCTACGGCTTTATTGGCCTCGCCCTCTATTCACATGCTCATCATCGGATTCGAAAGCTCCTGCGATGAAACCGGCGTCGCGCTGGTTTGTACGCAGAGGGGCTTGCTGGCCCATGCATTGCACAGCCAGATCGACATGCACCGCGATTACGGCGGCGTGGTGCCAGAGCTGGCGTCGCGCGACCACATTCGGCGCGTCATCCCCCTGACACGTCAGGTTCTGGCTCAGGCAGGCAAGTCCATCGACGATATCGATGCGGTCGCCTACACAGCCGGGCCGGGCCTTGCCGGCGCACTGCTGGTCGGCGCCAGCGTCGCGCAGTCATTTGCCTGGGCCCAGCAGCTGCCGGCGATCCCGGTCCATCATCTTGAGGGGCATTTGCTGTCGCCCATGCTGGCGGATCCCTGCCCACAGTTTCCGTTCATCGCCTTGCTGGTGTCCGGCGGCCATACGCAGCTCATGCGGGTCGACGCGGTGGGGCGTTATACGCTTTTGGGAGAAACGCTCGACGACGCCGCAGGCGAGGCCTTCGACAAGAGCGCAAAGCTCATGGGTCTGGGTTACCCCGGAGGGCCGGCGTTGTCGCGGCTGGCGCAGGGCGGCAACGAGGCCGTGCATGAGCTGCCGCGCCCCATGCTGCACAGCGCAGATCTCGACTTCAGTTTCAGCGGGCTCAAGACGGCGGTGCTGACCCGCGTGCGAGCCTTGGAGAAACTGCATGGCGCACTCTCCGAATCACAGTTGGCCGACCTGGCTGCAGCAACCGAGGCCGCGATCGTCGATGTACTGGCCGCGAAATCCCTCAAGGCAGTGAAGCAGACCGGCATCCGACGGCTGGTCGTTGCCGGCGGTGTCGGCGCCAATCGCCGCTTGCGCGAGCAGCTGGTTGCCGAAATGGAGCGCCGCGGTGGTGAGGTGTTCTTTCCGCCACTGGAATTCTGCACCGACAATGGGGCCATGATTGCCTTTGCAGCGGCTCAAAGGGTCAACGCAGGGCTGGTTGATCTGAACGACCTGGATCACGCCTTCACAGTGAAGCCACGCTGGAGCCTCGAGGACATTTGCGTCCCGGCCACGTCGGCCCTGTAGTGGTACGGCTGCCGGCCTCTCCGGCAGCAACCGCTTGTGGCACCCTGCTTGATTCTTAGCGCCGTGCTTTTTTGCGCGCCGTGGCGTCATGCCCCTTGCCACCGCCGATCTTGCTTTCCTTGCCTTGCAGCAGCCGGCTGATGTTCTGCTTGTGGCGTAGCAGGATCACGACGGATATGACCACGATCGCCAACGCCACGGAGCCATGCAGCGGCCAGACCGCCTTTGCGCCTATCAGGTAATAGATGGGCGCCATGATCGTGGCGATGACTGATGCGAGCGAGGAGTAGCGGCTTACGTAAGCCACCAGCAGCCAGGTCAGTGCGACGGCGAGCCCGAGCCACGGCTGCAGCGCCAGCAACACGCCCAGGCCGGTGGCGACCCCTTTGCCGCCTTTGAACTTGAGGAAGAACGAGTAGACGTGGCCCAGGAACGCCGCGACGGCGGACATGGCGACGACCTCGACCGGCAGACCGAACTTGCGACTCATGACCTGGGCGAGAATCACGGCCACCGCGCCCTTGGCGGCGTCTCCCAGCAAAGTGAGTACAGCTGCCTTCTTGCTGCCCGAGCGCAGTACGTTGGTGGCACCCGGGTTGCCCGAGCCAAAGCTGCGCGGATCCTGCAGGCCCATGAGGCGGCTCACGACCACCGCAAATGGGATCGAGCCCAGCAGATACGACAGCAGGATCAGACCCGCCGAAAGCGCGGCGGACAGGGCAAAGTCCATGATTCATGTCTCCGGTTCACTGAGCGGCGATTCTACCGGCTATGGCGCAGAACACCAAAATGACCGGGTACAATCAGCTACTTTCAGTCGGGTTTTCCGAGGAAGGCATGCGCATACTGGTTAGCAATGACGATGGGTATACCGCCAAAGGCATCGAGGCGCTTCACGATGCGCTCAAGGGCTTGGGCGAGCTGACCGTTGTCGCACCCGAAACCAACTGCAGCGGCGCCTCGAACTCACTCACTCTGAACCGGCCCATGTCGGTGCGCCAGGCGAGTAACGGGTTCTACTTCGTGAACGGCACGCCCTCTGATTGCGTGCATATTGCACTCACAGGTCTGCTTGATTTTCGCCCCGATCTCATCGTTTCCGGCATCAACAATGGTGCCAACATGGGCGACGACACCCTCTACTCGGGTACGGTGGCAGCGGCCACTGAGGGTTTTCTGTTCGGTATTCCCTCCATTGCGTTTTCGCTCACCGAACGTGGGTGGGATCATCTCGACACGGCGGCGCATGTCGCCCGCACCATTGTCGAGCGGCATGCGGCAGAGCCTCTGCGCAGCAATATCCTCTTGAACGTCAATATTCCTGCGGTTCCCCTGTCGTCGTTGAACGGCCTGCGCGTCACACGATTGGGCAAGCGTCATCCTTCCGAGCCTGTGGTACGCAGCAGCACCCCCTACGGCGAGCCGGTGTACTGGATCGGTCCGGCCGGCGGCGCATCCGATTTCGCCGACGACACCGATTTCGGCGCTGTGGAGCAGTCCATGGTGTCGATGACACCCTTGCGGCTCGATCTCACGCATTACGATCAACTGCCCGAAGTGGGACAGTGGGCCGGCCAGATATGCGTAAGCCGCTGAAGCCTTCGCCCTTCGGCACTGGTACCGTCAACCGTTTCGGGCGATCCAGCCTGGGCGGCGGGCCCTCCGCGGCCAACAGCAATACCCGGATCCTTTCCGTGGGGCCGGCCGGTCGATCCAGTGCGCTTCCCGGCGCCCGGCCATCGCATCCCGCCAGGCCCGCAAGCGCTGCGGCGCCCGTCAACTACGCAACGCCTGTCGATCCCCGTTTCAATCACGGTCTGACCTCCGAGCGTCCGCGGGCGCGCATGGTGGCGCGCCTGCAAGAGCAGGGCATTAGCGATGAAAGGGTGTTGGCGGCAATGAGGGCGGTTCCGCGCCATTATTTCGTCGATGAAGGTCTGGCGAGTCACGCCTACGAAGATGCCGCGTTGCCCATCGGGCACGAGCAGACCATTTCGCAGCCGTGGGTCGTCGCTCACATGATCGCGACGGTGGCCCAGGAACGCGAGCTCGGCAAGGTCATGGAAATAGGGGCTGGATGTGGCTACCAGGCGGCCGTCCTCGCCCATGTCGCCCGTGAAGTGCATACTATCGAGCGAATCCACGGGCTCTACGAACTGGCCCGGCAGAATCTGGCCAAGTTGCGAACGCCCGGGCGAATCCGCGTGGTGTTCGGCGACGGCATGGTCGGCTTGCCGGGCAGTGCGCCATTCGATGCAATCGTTATTGCAGCGGCAGGAATTAAAATCCCTGAAGCCCTGCTTCAGCAGCTGGCACCCGGAGGCCGGCTTATTGCTCCCGAGGGCGGTCCAGAGCAGCGTCTCGTGTTGATCGAGCGGCTTGGGCCCGCCAACTGGCGACGCAGCGAACTCGAAGCGGTACGCTTCGTTCCGTTGCGGCCGGGTACACAGTATTGAATTAGGAGAATTCTATGCACGGAGGGTACAGCACCGCCCATCCTCTCGTTGGTTCACTGACGCGTTACACACGCCACGCCGTGCTCGCCTTTGGTGTTCTTGCCGTGCTGGCCGGTTGCGGCACCAAGGGGCCACGCGCCCCCGTGACCGACATGTCCGAGGCCGGGCAGCAAACAGCGGGTGGCACCTATGTCGTGCGAGCCGGTGACACGCTTTACAAGATCGCCCAGGCACATGGCATGGAGGTGTCCACGCTGATTCGTCTGAACAACATCAGCGACCCGACACAACTTCGCGTCGGTCAGGTGCTCAGACTCAGTGGCGATACACCCGTGCCGGCACAGCCCCCCGTTGCGACAGCTTCGCCGGCGCCCGCCAAGCCCGTCACACCCCCGCCGCCCACCACCGCAGCGCGCGCTGCCGATGCCAACGTCATCAGTTGGGGGTGGCCGGCCCAGGGCAAGATCATCCAGGGCTTCAACGCCAACACCAAGGGAATCGACATCGAAGGCAAGCCCGGCGATCCCGTGGTGGCCGCCGCCGATGGCAAGGTCATGTACGCCGGCAACGGAGTGCGCGGTCTGGGCAACCTCGTGCTGCTCGGGCATTCCAACGGCTTCATCACAGCATACGCTCACAACCAGCAACTGCTCGTGAAATCGGGCGATAGCGTCAAGAAGGGCAGCCGCATAGCGCTGTTGGGCCAGAGCGACACCACGTCGCCCCGACTCCATTTCGAGATCCGCCGCTCGGGTAATCCGGTCAACCCGCTGTCCTACCTGCCGCCGCGATGATTCCGTGCCTGGTCTTCGACCTCGAGACAATTCCCGACGCTCAGGGTCTGCGTAGCCTGAATCCCGATTGGCAGGCCCTGCCCGACAACGAGGTCGTCGAACTCGCGCTGGCGGCCCGTCGCGAATCGCATGGCAACGATTTTCTGCCGCTGCACCTTCACAAGGTGGCAGCGGTGGCCTGCGTGTTCCGTGACGACAACGGCTTCAGGGTGCGCTCGCTGGGCACCGCCGACGATCCCGAGCCGGCCCTGCTCACGGGCTTTTTCAAGACGATCGAGCGTTACACACCCAGGCTGATCAGCTGGAACGGCTCGGGCTTCGATTTGCCCGTGCTGCATTACCGCTGCCTGATCCACGGCGTGCAGGCGGCCCGGTACTGGGATCTGGGCGATGACGACCGCGACTTCAAGTTCAACAATTACATTGGTCGCTACCACCTGCGTCACATCGACCTGATGGACCTGCTCGCCAAGCACAACCCGCGGGCCAACGCACCACTCGACGACCTGGCCAAGCTTTGCGGCTTTCCGGGCAAGATGGGCATGGACGGCAGTCAGGTCTGGAGGGCGTGGTCAGAAGGGCGTCGTGAAGAAGTGCGTGCCTATTGCGAGACCGACGTGGTCAACACGTGGCTGGTGTATTGCCGGTTCCGCCTGATGCGCGGGGAACTCGATCAACACGCTTATGAAGCCGAGGTGGAACTGGTGCGGGCCACCCTTCAGCAGACGCCGGGCGATCACTGGCGTGAATACCTCGAGCTCTGGCAAGGCGCCCCCCGTGGTGCTTGAGGTGAAATCGTTTGAAAGAACGGCGTGCGCTGGCGAAACAAGAAAGTAATTGTTGCCGGCGCACAATGCAGCTTCCTAACCGAGCAATGAAGGAACTGCCATGAACACAACGAAAATTTCTCAAAGCATCAAACTGGCCGTGCTGGGTACTGCGCTGGCTGTCGGCGGCGTCGCGATGGCGGCTGACGCGGGGGGTGCGCAACGCCACGGTGATCGGGCAGGCCATCATCATTGCCTGCAGGCCCATGGCCACCATGGTCACGGGGTTCACAAACACCACGGCTTTCACCACGGCGCGAAGCATCACGCGGGCAAGCGTGGCGAGTTTCAGCGCGCCGGGCTGATCGTTCCGGGATACGGCGTCGTCAGTCGCGATTTTGTCGCCGGCATGGGCCTGAATGCCGATCAGCAAAAGCTGATCGAAGAAGCCCGTCAGGCGTCGAAGGATCTGCGCGAGCAGCGTAAAGAAGCCATGAAGACTCAGCGTGGCGCGCGTGCAGAGCGCTTCAACACCGACAAGCTCGATCCGCAGCAGGCGTTGAAGCAGGCAGAGGAGCGCCGAGCTCAGCATCAGGCGGAGCGCCGCAAGATCGAGGAGAAGTGGCTGGCCGTCTGGAACGCGCTCGATGGTGACCAACAGGCCCGTGTCGCCACGCATCTGAAGGACCGAGCCGAGAAAGCGCGTCAGCTCGCCGAGAAGCGCGCAGAGCGCAAGCAGCAGCGTGAAGCACGCGATGCCGTGAAGAATGAGTCGGCGTGAAGCGCGCCTTCTGACTCACAGGATGTCATGTGCACGGGAGGGTAAAATTCCGGGCTGAAATTTCGGAATCCCTCCTATCATGACCTCAGATGTACTGGAAATCGAGTCGCTGGACCTCGAAGCGCGCGGCATAGCTCACCGCGATGGCAAGGTGATCTTTGTTGAAGGGGCCTTGCCGGGTGAGCGGGTAGAGGCCACCGTCGTGCGTCGCAAGCCTTCCTACGAAAAAGCGCGTACCCAAAGCGTGTTACGTGCATCATCGCAACGGGTACAGCCTCGTTGCCCCCATTTCGGCGTATGTGGGGGCTGTGCCATGCAGCACCTGCATCCGCAGGCCCAGGTGGCCATCAAGCAGCGTGCACTCGAAGACGCGTTTGGCCATATCGGCAAGCTCAAGCCGGCTGTCGTGTTGCCGCCCATGCACGGGCCTTACTGGGGCTATCGCTACCGGGCGCGCCTGTCGGTTCGACTGGTTCCGCGAAAAGGGGGTGTATTGGTGGGTTTCCGCGAGCGCCACAGCAGCTATGTCGCAGACATGACGGAATGCCATGTGATGCCCCGTCATGTATCGGACATGCTGGTGCCGCTGCGCCGAATGGTAGAGTCAATGTCGACACCCGACCGGATTCCGCAGATCGAGGTGGCTGTGGGAGATCGCTGCACTGCCCTGGTGTTGCGGCACATGGAGCCGCTGACCGAATCCGACATAGATATTTTGCGTGCCTTCGGAAGGCAGTGGAATGTGTCATGGTGGCTGCAGCCTAAGGGACCCGACACGGTGCATCTGCTTGATGCGTCTGACGAGGGGCTGCTGGCTTACGGCCTGCCCGAGTTTGGCTTGCGCATGCAGTATCGACCCACTGATTTCACCCAGGTGAACCCTTACATCAACCGCAGTCTGGTCATGCGTGCACTGGCATTGCTGGAGGTGCTGCCCGATGACCGTGTGGCTGATCTCTTCTGTGGACTGGGGAATTTCACCTTGCCGCTTGCCACGCAGGCGCGCGAGGTGGTGGGCATCGAAGGCAGCTCCACGCTCACTGCGCGGGCGCTTGAAGGGGCGCGTGCGCACGGCCTGCACGAGAAAACCGCTTTCTCCACCCTGAACCTTTTCGAGGTCGATGTCGAATGGCTGCGTGCCCTGGGCCACTTCGATCGCATGCTCATCGACCCGCCGCGGGAAGGGGCGGAGGCCGTTGCACGAGCCCTGTCCGAACTGGCCGACGAAGAGCGGCCGAAGCGCATCGTGTACGTGTCGTGCAACCCCGGTACGCTGGCGCGCGACGCGGCGATACTCAAGCACAAGGGTGGATATGTGCTTCAGGCGGCGGGCGTCGTGAACATGTTCCCGCACACCGGGCATGTCGAGTCCATTGCGGTATTCGAGTCGGGCTCGCGTCCGCTGGAAGACGCGAGTGGGGAAGGGTAGTCCGAAGAAGGGGCTGCGCCAGCCCTGTAAGGGCATGGGTTTGCACCAGTCCTGAAAGCGAAAGGCCCCGACCAATATTGGCGGGGCCTTTGCACGTCTGGAACGATGATTCTTCAGTCGTTCCGGGAGTCAGCCAGAATGCGCTGCGCTTCCTCACGCACGCGTTCGGGCGCGGTGCCCCCGATGTGCCTGCGGGCGGCCACACTGCCTTCGAGCGTGAGAACCTGATGAATGTCGTCGCCGACCAGCGGATGGAATGCCTGCAGTTCGGCAAGGCTCAGATCGGCCAGATCGCAGCCACGGGTTTCGCATTCGCGTACGGCATGCGCCACGGTTTCGTGGGCATCGCGAAAGGGCACGCCCTTCTTGACGAGATAGTCGGCCAGATCGGTGGCGGTGGCAAAACCCTGCAACGCAGCGGCTCGCATGGCGTCGGGTTTTACGCGGATGCCCGGCACCATGTCGACAAAAATGGTGAGCGTGTCGCGAATGGTGTCGGCCGCATCAAACAGACCTTCTTTGTCTTCCTGATTGTCTTTGTTATAGGCCAGCGGCTGACCCTTCATGAGCGTGAGCAGGGCGATCAGGTGGCCGTTCACACGGCCGGTCTTGCCGCGTGCCAGTTCGGGTACGTCGGGATTCTTTTTCTGCGGCATGATCAAGCTGCCCGTGCAGAAGCGGTCTGCCAGATCGATGAAGCCCACGCGCGGGCTCATCCATAGCACCAGCTCTTCGGAAAGACGCGAGATGTGGGTCATGATGAGGGCGGCAGCGGCGCAGAACTCGATGGCGAAGTCGCGATCCGACACGGCATCGAGCGAGTTGCGGCACACGGAATCGAACCCAAGGCTGCGGGCCACACGCTCGCGGTCAATGGGGTACGAGGTGCCCGCCAGGGCAGCGGCCCCGAGCGGCAGGCGATTGACGCGCTTGCGGCAGTCGGTCAGTCGCTCGGCATCGCGCCCGAACATTTCGGCGTAGGCCAGCAGGTGATGGCCGAACGTGACGGGCTGTGCAACCTGCAAGTGCGTGAAGCCGGGCATGATGGTGTCGGCATGCTCCAGTGCAAGCCGGGCCAGGCCCGTGCGCAATTGGTGCAGCAGGTCGACGCAGGTGTCGATTTCGTTGCGCAGCCACAGGCGGATATCGGTGGCAACCTGGTCGTTGCGGGAGCGGCCGGTATGCAGCCGTTTGCCGGCATCACCCACCAGTTCGACCAGGCGCTTCTCGATGTTCAGGTGCACGTCTTCGAGGTCGATCGACCAGGTGAAGGCGTCGGCTTCGATTTCCTGCAGGATCTGCTGCATGCCACGCTCGATTGCGGCGCGGTCGTCGGCGCGGATGACGCCGACG
>JAEZGR010000210.1 GCA_023437255.1 Pseudomonadota bacterium
CCGCCGCGACAACCCGGAGCTGGTCTCCGCCCGCGAGCGCCGCCGGCCGGGGGTGCGCCGGGCCGAGAGGCTGGCCGAGCTGATGCGCTTCAAGTCCTGCGTCGCGGTGGCCGGCACTCACGGCAAGACCACGACCACCAGCCTGGTGGCCAGTGTCCTGGCGGCGGGCGATCTGGATCCCACCTTCGTGATCGGTGGGCGACTCAATTCAGCAGTCGCCAACGCGCGGCTGGGGCAGGGTGAGTTCATCGTGGTTGAGGCCGATGAATCCGACGCGTCCTTCCTGAACCTGCTGCCCGTGATGGCCATCATCACGAACATCGACGTGGACCACATGGACACTTACGGGCATGACGTGGCCAGGCTGAAGAGTGCATTCGTGGAATTCACCCAGCGGCTGCCCTTCTATGGTTCCGCCATTCTGTGCAGCGACGACGCCAATGTGCGCGAGATCATCCCCTTTGTGTCGCGCCCCGTGACCACCTACGGCATAGACACCGAGGCGCAGGTCATGGCGCGCAACGTGCGTGCCGATGGCACGGCGATGCTGTTCGATGTGGAGCGCCTCGGCGTCTCGGGCCCCATGCCCACCCTGTCGGTGCGGCTCAGCCTGCCGGGGCGTCACAACGTGTTGAATGCGCTCGCGGCGATCGCCGTGGCCACCGAGCTGGGTGTGTCCGACACAAACATTGCCGCGGCGCTGGAAACCTTCAAGGGAGTAGGTCGCCGCTTCAGTCTGGTGGGCGACTTCGCGGTGCCTGCGCGTCGGGGCGGCGGCACCTACACGGTCGTTGACGATTACGGCCACCATCCCAATGAAATGGCGGCAACGCTGGCGGCGGCACGGGGTGCGTGGCCCGATCGCCGCATTGTGCTGGCCTTCCAGCCGCATCGCTACACGCGCACCCGCGACTGCTTCGAAGACTTCGTGCGGGTCATCGGCGGTGCTGACGCTGTGTTGCTGACCGAGGTCTATGCAGCGGGCGAAGCGCCTTTGGTGGCGGCCGACGGCCGGGCCCTCGCACGCGCCCTGCGCGTGGCCGGTCGGGTGGAGCCGGTGTTCGTGGAAGACGTGGCCGAGCTGCCGCAGGCCATACAGGATTTTGTGAATGACGGCGATGTGGTCGTCGTGATGGGCGCAGGTTCCGTCAGCAGGGTGCCGGGCCAGCTTGGAGAACTTCAATGAACAGTGATTTCGGCCGGGTCGGCGTACTGTACGGCGGGCACTCCGCCGAGCGCGAAGTTTCGATCATGTCCGGGCAGGGGGTGCATGAGGCGTTGCTCAGCGCAGGCGTCGATGCGCATCTGTTTGATACAGGTACGCAATCCATCGTCGAGCTCGCCAATGCCGGCTTCGATCGCGTGTTCATCGCGCTGCACGGCCGTTACGGTGAAGACGGCACGATCCAGGGCGTGCTCGAGATGCTGCAACTGCCCTACACGGGTAGCGGCCCCATGGCGTCGAGTCTGTCGATGGACAAGATCATGACCAAGCGCATCTGGCTGCAGCATGGTCTTCCCACGCCCGCCTTTGCCGTGCTGGAGTCCGAAGCCGACCTGCACAAGACCACGCCGCTGGGCTGGCCGCTGATGATGAAGCCGCCACACGAGGGGTCGACACTGGGCATTACCCGCGTGGAATCGGCTCAGGAACTCGGCAAGGCCTATGCGCTGGCGGCGCAGTTTGACAAAGAGGTGCTGGCCGAGCAATTCGTGCGCGGTCGCGAGATCACCGTGCCCGTATTGGGCTCCGGTGCTGAAGCACGTGCGCTGCCAATCGTGGAAATTGTCGCCCCGGGTGGCAACTACGACTACGAACACAAGTACATCTCCGACGCGACACAGTACTTCTGCCCGGCGGACTTGGACGCCGCCATCACCGATCGCGTGCAGCGTCTCGCGGAATTGTCCTATCGCGCCCTGGGCTGCGAGGGCTGGGGTCGCGCCGACTTCATGCTTGATGAAGACGGTCAGCCCTGGCTGCTCGAAATGAATACGTCGCCCGGCATGACCACCCATTCCCTCGTGCCCATGAGTGCACGTGCGGCGGGGATGAGCTATGCCGATCTCTGTCTCGCCATTCTTTCGACGGCCTCGTGCAAAGTGCGCCGTCCGGCTCGTTGAGGAAGACCCAGGTCATGTTGCACGACGCCCGTCTCATCAACCTCATCGCGAACTCGCTGGCACTGCTGGCGGTCATCGCGTTGCTGGTTGCGGCGGTGGTGTGGGTCGCGCAACGGCCGTACTTTGCGATTTCGACACTGACACTCGCACCGGTCGAAGACAGCAGCGAGCTGCGCTTCGTTACGGCGTCGAGCCTGAATGAAGCGGTCAAGGACCGGCTGCGCGGCAATTTCTTCTTCATTGATCTCGACGAGACGCGTCGCCTGATCGAAACGACCCCCTGGGTCCGTCACGCCCGCGTGCAGCGCGTCTGGCCCAACACGCTGGCCGTGTATGTCGAGGAGCATCAGCCGCTCGCGCTCTGGAACGAGAACGAGATGATCAATACCTGGGGTGAAGCCTTTCAGGCCTATGCGTCAGAGCTGCCCGAAGAGGTCGTGCTGCCGCATCTGAAAGGCCCCGAGGATTCCGAGCGGCTGGTTGTGCAGCGCTATGCGGAAGTGGCGCGATGGTTCGCGCCGCTCAATCTGCGGGTCAATGAGCTGGCGCTCAGCCCGCGCTATGCCTGGGAGGTGACGCTTTCCGACGGCATGCGGCTGAACCTTGGCCGGGACCCCGCTGCCGATATCGCGGATCCGCACGGGCGTTCGGGTGCACTGCCGTTTGCCGCAAGAATCGAACGATTTGTCGAGGCGTGGCCGCGCCTCGTGAGCACCATGAATGGTCGGGCGATCGCCCATGCCGACCTGCGTTATCCGAATGGGTTTGCCATCACTCTGGCACCCGCTACTTCTACACCGAGCAATTAAAACTATGACCCGTGACATCAAGGATCTCATCGTTGCACTCGATATCGGCACCAGCAAGGTGGTCGCGGTCGTGGCCGAGATACTGCCGGAAGGACGCTTTGAGGTGCTGGGTCTTGGGCAGCACGAGTCGCGCGGCATGCGCAAGGGCGTCGTGGTCAATATTGAGTCGACGGTGAACTCGATTCAGCGTGCGCTGGAAGAAGCGGAGTTGATGGCCGATTGCAAGATCCGAGAGGTGTACACGGGCATTGCGGGCAGCCATATATCAAGCTTCAACTCCAGCGGCATGGTCGCGGTGAAAGACAAGGAGGTCACGGCCACCGACGTCGCCCGTGTCATCGAAACCGCCAAGGCGGTGAACATTCCGACCGACCAGCAGGTGCTGCATGTCCTGACCCAGGAGTTCATCGTCGACTCACAGGAAGACATTCGTGAACCGATCGGCATGAGCGGTCTGCGGCTCGAGGTAAGGGTGCACATCGTCACCGGCGCGGTGAGCGCGGCGCAGAACATCGTGAAGTGCGTGCGTCGTTGCGGGCTCGAGGTCCAGGACCTCACCCTGCAGCCGCTGGCCTCGAGCATGGCCTGCCTGACTTCCGACGAAAAGGAACTGGGCGTGGTGCTGGTCGACATCGGCGGCGGTACGACCGATGTGGCCATCTACACCAACGGCGCGATCCGGCATACGGCAGTGGTGCCCATTGCCGGCGATCAGATCACCAGCGATATCGCGGCCATGCTGCGCACACCGACGCCCGACGCCGAAGAGATCAAGCTGCGCTACGGCATCGCCAAACAGGTTCTGGTCAATCCCGACGAACAGATCGAGGTGCCGGGTCTGGGCGATCGTCCGAACCGCCAGGTCAAGCGCCAGGCGCTGGGCGCCGTGATCGAACCGCGCGTCGAAGAACTATTCGGTTTCGTCCAGCAGATCGTGCGCGAGTCGGGCTACGAAGATCTGCTGGCATCAGGGGTGGTGCTGACCGGCGGTACGGCGCTGCTGCCAGGCATCGTCGAGCTTGCGGAAGACGTCTTTCTCAAGCCCGTGCGGGTCGGTGTACCCGCTTACGAAGGCAGCCTTGCCGATGTGATGCACAACCCTCGTTTTTCCACCGTGATGGGCCTGCTGCAAGAGGCTCGTCTGCAACGCGCGCGCGGCCGCAAGGTCGCGCAGCAGAAGGGCAGTTTTGCCACCCTGCTCGCGCGCATGAAGGAGTGGTTCATGAATTAGGCCTTCGGGCCTGACGGGGCGGGTCAACGCAACCCGCTCCTGGATGTGCCGCGCGAACCTGCGCCAACGCAGGCATTCACGCGGCTCATTCGAACAACAAGTAGTACTGGGGAACTGACGTTTGATTCATAACGATTCGTGGATATATGTGAAGGAGTCCAATAATGATGAACTTTGAAATGCTCGACACCAGCGCGAACGGTACCGTTATCAAGGTGGTTGGTGTAGGCGGCGCCGGCGGTAACGCTGTTGCCCACATGATCCAGTCCGGCGTCCAGGGCGTGGAATTCATCTGCTGCAATACCGACGCACAGGCGCTGGCCGCCTCCGATGCGCCGATCCAGATCCGACTGGGCCGCACGGGCCTGGGCGCCGGCGCCAAGCCCGAGCAGGGTCGCGCCGCGGCAGAAACTGCCCGTGAAGAAATCCGTGCCGCACTGAATGGCGCTCACATGGTGTTCATCACCGCCGGCATGGGTGGCGGTACGGGTACCGGCGCCAGCCCCGTGGTGGCCGAGGTCGCCAAGGAGCTCGGCATCCTGACCGTCGGCGTGGTCACCAAGCCCTTCAGTTTCGAGGGCAACAAGCGCATGCGCATGGCTGAGGAAGGCATCGCCGAACTCTCGCGTCACGTGCACTCGCTCATCGTTGTGCTGAATGAGAACCTGTACGACCTGCTGGATGAAGACGCCACGCAGGAAGACTGCTTCAAGTCGGCCGACGACGTACTGCACAATGCCTGCGCCGGTATTGCCGAGATCATCAACGTCGAGGGCAATGTGAACGTTGACTTCGAAGACGTGAAGACGATCATG
>JAEZGR010000075.1 GCA_023437255.1 Pseudomonadota bacterium
CGTTGGGACCCAGCACGAGTTGAAAGTCGTGACCGTCGTCCTTGGGGAATTCAATGCACCGACCGGAAAAATGCCCGTAACGCAGCAGACGCAACTGTTCAAAACGCATGCCTCAGCTCCCCTTCCCGGCGCGATCAAGGCGGCCGAGTACGGCGGCCGCCGCATCGGAAAGCAGGCCGTCCAAACGTCCCTCCCGCAACGCCTCCAGCACCGGCACCTGCCCGGCCAGCTCGTAAGGCGCACGGTCCAGCAGAGGCTGCAACCCCTGGCGCAGGCCGTCGTGGAAGGAATCATCGGCGATTGCCTCGAGCAACAACGTGGAAAGATCATCGGCGTCGACACTGGCTGATGTGACGTTGCCCGCGGGGTGTTGCGTGGCCACCTGCAGCTTCTCGAGCCAGAGGCGCTCGCCTGCGAGCGCTGCCATGATTGCCTGTACGTCGGCTCGCAGCTGCTCGCGGCGTGCGACAAGTTCGCCGTGCAGGTCGGTGCCGCCCTGCAGGCTGATGCGCAGCACACGCGGGCGGTCATCGGCCTGTTCCGACAGCACGGACGCCAGGCCCGAACGCACGCGCGCGAGCGCATCGTTCCAGCTCTCGCAGCGATTGGCATCCACTTCGAGCCGATGCCAGCGCACGACATCGACCTCGAGCCGCTCGATCGACTGCACCTCGCCTTCGCTGCAGCTCACCAGCACCGCCCCCCGCGCGCCCTGCTCGCGAATATGGCGCCCCTGCAGGTTGCCCGGAAACACGACAGGCACCGGCCCCGGAAAAATTCGGAATTCATGAACATGACCCAGTGCCCAGTACTGATAACCCCGCGCCTGCAGCTGCTCCACCGAGCAGGGGGCATAGTGCGCATGCTCGGCGTAGCCTTCGAGCGCGGTATGCAGCACGCCGATGTTGAAATGCCCGGGCAGAGGGTCAGGGTAGGACGCGGCGAGGTTGTCGGTGACGGCGGCATGTGGAAAGCTCTGCCCATGCAGCGCCACCTTGAGCTGCGGCAATACGAAGGTGACCGGCTTGCGGGCGCCGAACACATGCACCGTGTCGGGCAGCGCCAGCCGTTTGGTCATGACGCTTTCCGCATCGTGGTTGCCGTGCAGCACATAAACGGGAATACCCGCATTGCGCAGGCGCCCCATCTGGCGGGCAAAATAGATGCCGGTATTGTGGTCCTTCCAGTCGCCGTCGTACAGGTCGCCGGCGATCACCATGAAGTCCACCTCCAGGGCAATCGCCTCTTCCACCAGCCTCGTGAAGGCTGCTCTGGATGCGCTGCGCAGGATGTCGACCGGCATGTCCTCATAGGAGCCCAGGCCTCTCAGGGGGCTGTCCAGATGGATATCCGCAGCATGAATAAAACGCATAAATGTCGACTCTGACAGGAATGGAAATGACAATAACGAGCCATGATCTGTACACGGCAAGCCAGGAATCCGCAAGACGGCATACGGCAAGGCCCCCACTAGTCTGCCACAACGGTCGTGCAGTCCGGGAGTGCCGATGACCGACCCCGAAGTATTCCTCAGTTTCAGGAACGTCAAGAAAACCTACGACCGGCGCAGCCTGGTCGTGCGTGACTTCAGCCTCGATGTGCGCCGCGGCGAGTTCGTGACGCTGCTGGGCCCCTCGGGTTCGGGCAAGACCACGGTGCTGATGATGCTGGCGGGGTTTGAACACGTGACCAGCGGCGACATCATCATCGACGGCACGTCGGTCACGCGCACGGCACCGTACGAGCGCAACATCGGCATGGTGTTTCAGAACTACGCGCTGTTCCCACACATGACCGTGGCCGAGAACCTGGCCTATCCCCTGCGCGTGCGCAAAATGTCGCGCAGCGAGATCAATGAACGGGTTGCGCACTACCTGCGCCTGGTCGAACTCGAAGACTTCGGCAACCGCCACCCTGCGCAATTGTCGGGCGGCCAGCGACAGCGCGTGGCACTCGCCCGGGCGCTCATCTTCGAGCCCGCCCTGGTGCTCATGGACGAACCGCTCAGCGCCCTCGACAAGAAACTGCGCGAGCAGATGCAGTTCGAGATCACGCGCCTGCACCGCAAGCTGGGCTGCACCATGGTGTATGTCACGCATGACCAGGCCGAAGCGCTCACCATGTCCGACCGCATTGCCGTGTTCAATCACGGTGTGGTGCAGCAGTATGCGCCGCCCGACGCGCTGTACGAGCAGCCGGCCAATGCATTTGTCGCCGGCTTCATCGGCGAAAACAACCTGATGCGGGGCACGGGCGCGGTCCGCGATACCGGGGGCGCGACGGTCACGCTGCAAGACGGCACCGTGCTGACCGCGGCCCACGGTGACTTCCGTGAGCGCAGCGGCCCCTGCCTGCTGTCGGTGCGGCCCGAGAAACTGCGCATCGCGCAGGGCGAGATCGCCACGCCCGACACCAATGTGCTGGAAGCCACCTTCGTGACCCAGCATTACGTGGGCGACTTCATCCGTTACTACTTTGAGCTGGCCGACGGCACCCGGCTCACGGTCAAGACCATCAACGACGACCGCGCGCCCACCCTGACCGAGGGTCAGCGGGCACCGCTGCACTGGTCGCCGCAACACTGTTTTGCCTTCAACCCCCTATCCCACCAAGCGCAAGGAGACACGCCATGAGCAAACTCACCCGCCTGTGCGTTGCAGTTCTGGCCACAGGCCTGACTGCAGCCGCCCCTTCATGGGGCCAGGAGACCCTCACCGTCGTATCGTTCGGTGGCGCGTACGGCGCCGCGCAGCAGGTGCATCAAATCGATCCGTACATGAAGGAAACCGGCAACAAGGTGCTCTTCGAGAACTACACCGGCGGCGTTGCCGAGATCAAGGCGCAGGTGGAGTCAGGCAACATTCAGTGGGATGTCGTCGACATCGAAACCATCGACCTGGAACGCGCATGCGCCGAGGGCCTGCTCGAAGTGATTCCGCGCGACATCCTCAAACCGGCCCCCGACGGCACACCCGCCGAAAAAGATTTCATTCCCGACGCACTGTCGAATGAATGTGGCGTGGGCGAAATTGTCTGGAGCACGGTGTTCGCCTATAACCACGACCGCCTGACCGGCGACAAGCCCACCACCATGAAGGATTTCTTCGACCTGAAGAAGTTCCCCGGCAAGCGCGCACTGCGCAAGCGCCCGCAGGTGAATCTCGAGTGGGCACTGCTGGCCGACGGCGTGCCGGCAGACAAGGTCTATGAAGTGCTTGCCACCCCCGAGGGCCAGGCTCAGGCGTTCGCCAAGCTCGATTCGATCAAGTCCGACATCGTGTGGTTCGACAGCTGGTCGCAGGCGCCGCAGCTTCTGAACGACGGAGGCGCCGTCTTCGTGCAGTCGGCCAACGGCCGCTTCTTCGACGCCATCCGTCGCGAGAACAAGCCCTTCACCATCGTCTGGGACGGCCATCTGTATGACCTCGACGCCTGGGGGATCGTGAAGGGGACACCCAAGCTGAAAGAGGCCCTGAACTTCGTCGCCTTCACCACGACCACCAAAGCGCTCTCCGGCTTCCAGGACGTGGCCTACGGCCCACCGCGCAAATCCTCGATGGAACTGGTCGAGAAGGATGTCGTTGATCACCTGCCCACCGCCCACATCGATGCCGGCCTGAAGGCCGACGGCATCTTCTGGGCCGACTACGGCGAGAACCTCGGCGAAAAATTCAATGAGTGGCTCCTTAAGTAAGGCAGAAATCCAGCAGGAACGTAAGGCTCTGGCACGCCGGCGGCGTGCCAGCCTGCTGCTGGTGGCGCCGTTGATCGCCTTCATTTTCTTTGCGTTCGTGGCGCCGATCACCACGATGCTTTACCGCAGCATCTACAGCCCCGACGTCGCCGAGCTGATTCCCGATACGCTCGCGGAGCTGTCTGAATGGCGCGGCGACGGCATTCCATCGGAGGCCACGCGCGGCGCCATGGCGGCCGAGCTGCGCACGCTGGCGCAGGAACGGCGGGCGGGCGTATTGGCTGCGGCGGTGAACCGGGCCTACCCGGGCGCCTCGAGTCTGATCAACGCCACGGCGCGCAAGATGCGCAGCGTGTCTGACGCCGACCTTCAGGCGCGCGGCGCAACAC
>JAEZGR010000297.1 GCA_023437255.1 Pseudomonadota bacterium
CGGTTCTTGTGCTTGATGGGAATGAGCACGGCGGCAAATCCGGGGTAGCGGTGCGGGAGCCGGTTGTTCTTCAGCCAGCGTTCCCAGAGCGGCTGCTCTTCTGCGCTGAACGACGGCTCGATATCCAGGGGCCGGCCCAGAGTCCAGTCTGGATCGACAAAGGCTGCCTTGACGCGTTCCAGTTCGGCTTCCGGAAGCCGATGGATGCCGTAACGCAGACCTTCCCATTCCTGTTCGACCAATTCCCGGAATCGTTCGATACCCACGGCCCGAACCAGAATCTTGATGCGCGCTTTGTACAGATTGTCGCGCCGGCCCAGCTCGTTATAGACGCGCATGACCGCGTGGGTGTAGGTGAGCAGATCCTGCCAGTCCAATCGTTCTCTGAGGACAGGGCCGAGGATGGGCGTTCGGCCCAGGCCGCCACCGACGCGAACCCGAAAGATGGCGTGCGGTTCCGTTGCGACAACCTCGAAGGCCAGGTCGTGAATCTGCACGAGGGCGCGGTCTTCGGGCGTGCCCGTGAGGGCCACCTTGAATTTTCTGGGCAGGAAAGCCAGTTCGGGATGGAAAGTGCTCCACTGCCGCAGAAGTTCGCAGTACGGACGTGGGTCGAGTATTTCTTCCGGTGAAATGCCGGCGAATGCATCGCTGGTGATGTTTCGCAGGCAGTTGCCGCTGGACTGGATGCCGTGCAGGCCGACGTCGGCGAGATCGTCGAGTGCGCGTGGCACATCGTCGACCTCGATCCAGTTGAACTGCATGTTCTGGCGCGTGGTGAAGTGGCCGTAGCCGCGGTCGTACTTGCGCGCCACTGCCGCCAGCCCGCGCAGTCGGACACTGTTGAGCATCCCGTACGCGATGGCGATGCGCAGCATCGGCGCATGGCGCTGGATATAAAGCCCGTTCTGCAGTCGCAGTGGGCGCAGCTGTTCGTCGCTGAGCAAGCCCTGTTTGTTGCGGTCGATCTGCCCCGCCAACTGGCTGGCTCTTTCCTTCAGACGCGTAACGTCAAACTCGCTAGGGAGATACACGATCTACACCTTGTATTAGGGAAGAATCAAGGGATTCAGCATAGTCGCGCGCGCGTGGGCGCAACAAATACCCATTTACAGAATCCATATAACCGCTACGTATATCGAGTAAGTGAATGACGATCGTGGCCCTTTCAGGCATCGCGCGGTCGCGCCGATGCTTAGAATGAAGGGCTCCCTCACTCTTGCGCAGCAGGTGCCGTCATGTCCGTTTCCAACACCCTTTACCCTGTCTTCATGCAACTGAACGACAGGAAGGTGCTCGTGGTCGGCGGTGGAAGCGTCGCCGAACGCAAGGTGCGAGCTCTGCTGCCTACGGGAGCGCGCGTTCATGTCGGGGCCCCCGATCTGACCGCCGCGCTGGCGCAGTGGCGCGACACCGAAGCGCTGACCTGGCTCGAGGGGGCGTTTCGGGAGGACTGGCTCGGCGACGCCTGGCTCGTGATCGCCGCCACCGATGATCGCGAGGTCAACATGCACGTGTGCTCACTGGCCACGCAACGCCGCATCTGGATCAATGTGGTCGACGACCCGGAGCTCTCGGCGTTTCAGGTTCCGGCGGTGGTGGATCGCAGCCCGCTGACGGTGGCAATCTCTTCCGGTGGGCATGCGCCCGTCTTGGCGCGGCGTCTGCGTGAACGTCTCGAAGCGCTGGTCGATCATCAGCTGGGCAAGTTGGCGCAAATGTTGGGCGAGCGGCGCGATGCGATCCGGCGCGCCTTTCCGGATCTTGCTCAGCGGCGTCATTTCTATGACTGGACGCTTGACGGCCCGCTGATGCAGCTGCTCGATGAGGGGCACGAAACATCTGCTGCCGCCATGCTGGATCAGGCATTGCAATCTCCGACCTCCTGGCCTCGTGCGCGTCTGAGCGTGCTCAGATCACCGGGCGGTGATCCTGGCCTGCTCACACTGAGGAGCTTGCGGGCCTTGCATGAGGCAGATGCGATCATCTATGACCCCCGTTGTCAGGAGGAGCCTGTGCTTGCCATGGCAAGGCGCGATGCAGAGCGACTGCCCGTCGATCTTGAGGAGTGGGTCGGCAGCGCGGAGGTCAGCGAACAACTGCAGGCGCTTCTGCGGAGTCATGGTCGGCTCGTTCTCCTGTTGAACGACATGCCTTCCGAGACGTACGGCAAGTTGCTGATTTTGCTAGGTAATCTTGAGCGAACTGGGGTTCCCCTGCGGCGGCTTTATACGTAAATGCAAATAAGCATGGAAAAAATCGCTCGTTCGGATTTGCGACGACGATAGGCAAACTTTGGTTTCCCGCTACAGAAGACGCAACTTCGAGGAAACCAAACCATGCTGTCAAAAAAGCGTTCACTGTTCGCCGCCCTGGTGGCTGCCATCGTCCTGCAGGCCCCTTCACTGGCTCAGGCGCAAACCCTGCTCAATGTCTCCTACGATCCCACTCGTGAGCTGTACAAGGCGCTGAACCAGGCCTTCATCGCGCAGCATCCGGCGGGCAATGAGCAGAAGCTGAACATACGCCAGTCCCACGGAGGATCCGGCAAGCAGGCGCGCTCGGTCATCGACGGACTGGACGCCGACGTCGTGACGCTCGCACTTGCCTACGACATTGATGCGATTGCGGAGCGCGGCCTTCTGCCCAAGGATTGGCAGACACGTCTTCCTCACAACAGTTCTCCCTATACCTCCACCATCGTGTTTCTCGTGCGCAAGGGCAATCCCAGGCAGCTGCGGGATTGGGACGATCTGGTCCGCGAGGACGTCGAGGTCATCACTCCGAACCC
>JAEZGR010000312.1 GCA_023437255.1 Pseudomonadota bacterium
GTATTGAATGTCATAGGCGGGCCGTCTGCCGTCACGGATTTCCTTCGGGGTATCGGTGACCAAAGCACCCGCCTCGACCGGCCCGAACCCGATCTCAACGAGGCCACGCCCGGTGACCCGCGAGATACCTCCACGCCGGCCGCCATGGTGCAGACGCTCTCTACGCTGATTCTGGGCGCCGCGCTCGCTCCGCCCGCCAGGCGGCAGCTCACCGAATGGATGCTCGGCAACGAGGTTGGCGGCCCGCTACTGCGCGCGGGTGTTCCGCCCGACTGGCGCGTGGCCGACAGGACCGGCGCAGCTGCGCATGGCACGCGCGGTGTCGCGGCGATCATGTGGCCGCCGGGGCGTGCCCCGATTGTCGCTGCGGTCTACCTGACCGAAACGAATGCTTCAATGGAAGACCGCAACGCTGCCATCGCTTCGATCGGCGAGGCAATCGTCCGGAGCCATGTGCAGACCGGCCACAATCCGGAGTGATCCGGGTCGGGGTGCCCGCGCTATATGGCCGTGGCAAGATGCTCGCGGGCCGCTTCGACAAATACACGCACATTCGGGTGATGACGGCGCCCTGTCTGGAACAACAATGACACCGGCAATGCCTGGCCGGGCGCTTCCTTCAGAATGTGCTGCAGACGGCCGTCAGCCAGCTCCTCGGCGACCTGGTACGACAACGCGCGCACGATGCCGAGTCCTGCGACGGCGGCTGCCACTGCGGCTTCCATGTTATTGACCGCCAGCCGAGGCGAACGCCCATGTCGCTCGGCACCGGCGAGCCCTGCCACTCGCTGAGGCCCCACCTCGTCATCGATGCTGATCACGTCATGATGACGCAAATCGGCTGAAGAAACCGGGCAGCCACGGTCGGCCAGATACGCGGGACTGGCGACAAACAGGCGCCTGACCTCGCCGACCCGCAGCAGATGCAGGGAACTATCCGGCAGCTGCGCAATGCGCACCGCGACATCCACGCCCTCGTCGACAAGATTCACGACCCGGTCGAGCAACAGCATTCGTATCTGCAGATCGGGATGCTGCTGCAACAAGCGGTGCACCAGCGGCTGCACGTGCCGCCGGCCAAACATGACCGGTGCGGTCACCGTCAGCGTTCCGCTGGGCGCACCACGCCGCCCGCGCAGGGCATCGAAGCCGGCATCGATCTCCGCCATGCCCGCACGGCAGCGTTCAAGGAATACCGCCCCCTCGTCGGTCAGGCGCACGCTGCGCGTGGTCCGCCTCAAAAGCTGGACACCCACCCGCGACTCGAGTGACGCGACGGTGCGGGAAACGGTGGCCGGCGCCATGCCCAGACGGCGCGCCGCCTGAGCAAAGCTGGCGTGCTCGGCCACGCACACGAAGACTCTGAGGGTTCGCAGGCTATCCATGAGTAGCAGTGCTCAAATACGGGATTGATGACTTTTTCAGCAATAGTGAAATCTACTATTGGCCAATTCTCTCATGTTCTGTCATCAAGGGAGAATGAAGCTTCCTGATTACGGAGGCACCATGAAACTCTATTACTACCCGCTCTCGGGGCATGCCCATCGGGCCGCTCTGTTTCTCTCGCTGCTCGGTCTCGAACATGAACTGATTGACATCGACCTCGCTGCCGGGGCCCACAGGCAACGCGAATTCCTCGCTCTGAACACGTTTGGGGAGGTGCCGGTATTGGACGATGGTGGCGTCGTCATTGCCGATTCGCTCGCCATACTGGTGTATCTCGCACGCAAGACAGGCCCCACGCACTGGTTGCCCGACAACCCGACACAGGAAGCGGAAGTGCAACGCTGGCTGTCGGTGGCTGCCGGCAAAATCGCTTACGGTGCCTGCGCAGCGCGTCTGGTGACCGTATTTGGCGCAAAGTTCGATGCCGAAGAAGTGATCGCGCGTGCCCACGCGACGCTGCACGTGATGGAAGAGACGCTGGCGCAGGCCGACTGGATCGCGGGCACACCGCAAGCCACGATCGCAGACGTGGCGCTCTACAGCTACACCGCCGTTGCCCCCGAAGGCAATGTCGACCTCAGCCCCTACCCGCGAGTGCAGGCCTGGTTGCGCCGCTTCGAGCAGCTGCCCGGTTTCCTGCCCATGACACCTTCACGCGCGGGACTCGCTTCCTGAGCCCGCCCCTCTTCGAGAGACATCATCATGCATTTCAACACCCTGCAGCTCGACCATATCGGCATCCGGGTCACGGAACTGGAACGCGCTGAAGCGTTCTACGCCAAACTGGGCTTCGTTCGCGACCCACAGGAATACGCGCCGGCGGTGCATGCCTGCGGTCTGGTTCATCCCAACGGCCTGCGCCTGCATCTGATCTTCAACGGCGTCGCCGCCAACGAAGGTAATGTTCTGCTTGATGCCTCGGTCAAGCGGCCGGGCTATACCCACGCCGCCTTCGTCATCGACAGCATGAGCGAACTCGTGTCCTGGTTCGAACAAGAAAACATTGCCATCACCGAAGGCCCCACCTTGATGGGCCACGGGCGGCGCCGCGTCTGCTTCATACGCGACCCCGATCTGAATGTGCTGGAGTTCAACGAGATCCTGTAACGGGGTGTCGGCTGAAACACCAGCTCAGCCATGATTGCGGCGGAAGGTGTCTTCGCCCATCGCCGCAATCTGCCGCTCCACCATCACGTGTAACGGTTCAAGCAGCGCATAGAAATCGGCCTCGGGTTCCAGCATCTGCAATGCGCGCGCGATGGCCTCGATCGTGGACACGGCCTGAGGGTCGGCGGCCTTGCGCACCCGATAAGCAGAAGGCTCGCCTTGCGTAAGGCTCAGACGTGGCAGGGTCTCCAGCACCGGATTCGCCCGTACGATGCCCCGTGCCTTGCGCCAGGTGGCATCCGGCACGATCAACAGGTCAGGCCCGGTGCCGGACATTTCTGCGACCGGCACATCGCCAGTGGCCGGGAACAGCAGCACGGCACGTTCGACCCCGGCCACAGTCTCGACAAGTTGGGGGAACACTTCTCCGACCCACAGTTCGGCATTGCGCAAACCGAGCGCGGCAAGACGCGCCGTATTCAACGCATGTCGCGATTCGTCAGGATGCTGCAGAATGAGCACGCGCGTGCGGTTGGGCAATGAAGGAATATGCGCGCAGAGACAATGGGAGGTCGGGCGCAGACAACGCTCGCATCGCGCACGCCGCGGCCGGCCGGCCGCCGCGTCTTGCTCATTGGCCGCGCTTGCCCTAATTGGGGCGCTGCGCGGCCTGCTGTTTCTCATGCGCCTGAGCTTCCAGAATCAGCGCCTCGAGCTTGGGAGACGTCTTGAGCGCCAGCACCGCCTCTTCGGGGTTCTCGGTGCCCTGCTCGAGATGCAGTTCGATGTGCTCGCCCTCGAAGGCCTCGGGATTCGCCTGAATCTGAACGTACTGCTTCAGCAGACGGTCTACCGCCTTTTGCGCTTCGTACAGTTGAACCGAGGCTGAAGACTGCGCATGCAGTTTGAACTGCTGCTCGATGGTGCGGGCAAGGTCCCAGCTGAAGAAGACCAGCGCATTGCGCCCATGGCACTCGGGGTGCAGAAAGCCCCAGGAATCGTTCGGAGTAGTAGTCAAGTGTTGGCCGCCAAAGAATAATGGAAAGGATCAGGGTTGCGTCAGCATGAGATACACGAGTGCCACTGACATGATGCTGAAATACACGGCCACCCCGGCCAGCAGGCTCTGCGAGATCTGTTTGCTGCGCCGCCGCCAGCCCGAGGCAGCGGTACGCCGGTGCGGGCCCCATGCCCAAACACAGGCGGCCGCGAGCATGCTCAGCAGGACGATCCAGACTTTCATGCATTGATTGTAGCCGGGGGCGTCGGCACCGGGCTGCAGACACGATTCGCGTGCCTGCAGCCCGGTGCAACTAGTGTGCCCCCACCACCACCGGCTTGAGATTAAGCATCGACTTGAGCCAGGCCGCTCAGACGCCGCGAGCCCGGGGGCGCCCGCCCCAGGCGCGTCTGGCCCATTTCAGCAGTCGCACCGCGGCCTCAAGCAGTGCCACTGCAGGCCCCAGCAGCAGTCGCAGGATCAACATCACCGGCAACAGCACCAGCGTCCACCCCACGAGCTGGGCCACGGGTACGGGGATCTCGTAGCGCTCGGCCACCTCTGCGAGCAACGAGTTGATCAGGCTGGGATGTCGCACGGCCATGTACGCCAGCACCGCAGGCGCGCCGTACTTCACCAGCCGCACGCCGATCGCGCTGCCACGCCACAACCCCGCCCCCAGCATGGCTGAGCGTTCGGGCACGGTCAGGGCGCGCGTGCCGGCCGCGGCGC
>JAEZGR010000314.1 GCA_023437255.1 Pseudomonadota bacterium
TTCCTTGCCGTAGCCGTTGACCACGTTGACGACACCCGGGGGCAGCAGGTCGCCGATGAGTTCCATGAGCAACAGGATGCTGGCGGGTGTTTGCTCTGCGGCCTTCAGCACCACGGGGCAGCCGGCAGCCAGCGCGGGGGCCAGCTTCCAGGAAGCCATGAGAATCGGGAAGTTCCAGGGAATGATCTGGCCGACCACGCCAATGGGTTCCTGGAAGTGATAGGCGACCGTGTCGGGGTCGAGATCGGAAATCGCGCCTTCCTGAGCGCGCAGGCAGCCGGCAAAGTAGCGGAAGTGGTCGACGGCCAGGGGCAGGTCGGCCGCCTGGGTTTCGCGCAAGGGCTTGCCGTTGTCGATGGTTTCGGCCACGGCCAGCAGGTGCAGGTTCTGCTCCATGCGGTCGGCGATGCGCAGCAGAATGTTGGAGCGCTCGGCCGCCGGGGTGCGCGCCCACTGGCGGCGCACCGCGTGCGCGGCGTCGAGCGCCAGTTCGATGTCTTCCGCGCTGGAGCGCGGTACCTGGCAGAACGGCTTGCCGGTAATGGGAGACAGGTTCTCGAAATATTCGCCGTTGACGGGAGGCACCCACTTGCCGCCGATGTAGTTGTCGTACTTGGGCTTGTACGGGAAAGGGATATCGAGCCCGAACTGCTTCAAATCTGAGAGATTCATCGCGTGTCTCCTTTTGGGAATGTGGCGTGGAAGCTCATCCACTGTCGCACACTCGCTCAGGCAAAAGCAATCTGCGTTGCACAATGAAAATTCTGTGCTATAGTTATGCCCCTAAGCACGAAACACGCAACGCGGCGTTTCAAGCAATGCGGGAATAGCTCAGTTGGTAGAGCGCAACCTTGCCAAGGTTGAGGTCGCGAGTTCGAGACTCGTTTCCCGCTCCAGGTTCCGAAGGCCCAGGCTCTATGCTTGGGCCTTTTTTCGTCGCATCGCCCTTGCGTTTGCGTTGACCTGGCTCACAGGATGTCGAGCGACGACTGTACGCTCTGCAGGTGCGTCTTGATTGAAGCGGCGGCGAGCTCCTGGTGCTCTCGGGTCATGCGGCTGTCGATTGACGACGTGGTAATGGCGCCCATGACCGTGCCAGCAGAATTGCGGATCGCCACGCCGATGCCGATGACGCCCGCCACGTTGTAGTGCCCGATTACGGAATGACCCCGGCGTTCGGTCGCGCGGATGAATGCGCGCAATGTGGATGCTGTCATGGACCCGTAGCTGCGCAACCGTTTGGCGTTCGCGCGAATGCACTCATTCTGTTCTTCCAGGGGCATGGTTGCCAGAATGGCCAGGCCACCCGCGCCCACTCCCAAGGGGTTGCGGCTTCCCACGTTAACGGTCAGCACCTGCACCGGATAGGCGCCAACGACGCGAGCGAGACAAATGGTCTCATAGCCGATCCGACCGATAAGAAACGCACTGTTCCCCGTTTCCTGGGCCACCGCCTTGAGTACCGGCTCACACGCGGTTCTCAGGTCGGAGCGATCGGCGAAAGCGCCGGCAATCTGGCGGCAGTAGTCGCCCAGCACGTAACGTTTTGAGCCCGGCGGGCGCTTCAGGAAGCCCTGTCGTTCAAGTGCCTGCACGATGCGATACATGGTGGGGCGTTCAAGCCCGCTCAGTTCGACCAGTTCAGCCACTGTCAGCCCGTTGCGTGCGTGGGACACCACGTGCTTCAAGACCCCGAGTGTGCGGTCAACACTCTGCGTGCCGCGAGTTTGTTTTTCGTCCATAAAGTCATCATATCGTGGACAAACTTCGCCCGCTCCTAGGGGAATTACTCACACCCGCGTCTTTTTCTTCGTCAATAAATCCATATTGTGGACACCTGCGTTGCTGGATGGAAAAGCCGGACCTACGATCTGCTTCACGAATCTGAAAGCCATCGACCCGCTTTTTCTGAAATGGAGCAATGCATGACCGACACGACCAAGCCCGCTGAACGCAAGTACTGGCGCACCGCCATCGGCGATCCGACTCCCCATGAAGGCACGATCGTGCGGGGTTACGACGTCCTCACGGACCTGGTGGGCAAGATCGATTTCGGTGCCATGGTGTACCTGCTTTACAAGGGCGAACTCCCCACAGGCAATGAGGCCAAGATGATCAACGCCATGTTCATCTCGGTTGCCGACCATGGCATTTCACCCTCGTCGACCGTCACCCGCTTCGTGCAGTCGGCCGGCGTGCCGATTCAGTGCGCGGTTGCAGCCGGCGCCATGATGTTTGGTGACATACATGGCGGCGCCGGCGAAGAGTTTTCCCGCTACATCCAGGAGCTGGTCTCGCTGGCTGACGAGAGCGGTCGCAGCTATGAGGAGGTGGCTACCGAGTACGTCGCGAACCACAAGCGTCTGGACGGCTTCGGGCATCCCCAGCATCCCGAGGGAGACCCGCGTGGCAAGGTGCTGTTTGCGCTGGGAGAAGAATATGGCGTTGCGGGCAAACATGTCCGGATGACGCGCGAGCTCGAGAAGGCACTTATCAAGAAAAAGAACCGGCCGCTGCTGGCAAACATCGATGCGGCGGTGGGCGCCCTCATTTCTGACATGGGCTTCGACTGGCGCCTGGCCCGCGCCTTCATCGTGGTGCCGCGCACTGCGGGGCTGTTCGCTCATGCCCACGAGGAATCCCTGCGTGAGCCCGGCTGGCGCCAGATCACGCTGGATCAGGTCGAGTACGACGGCCCGGCACGCCGCAAGAACGAGAACCCGAGCGCGGTCTGAGCGCGCTTCCGACCGCAGTCGTCGGAACCCCCTTTTGACGTTTTCACTATTTGGATTGGAAAGATTATGAGTACTCGTGTCGCAATTGCCGGCATTGGCATGACCCAGTTCGGGAAGTTCATGGACCGCTCTGTTCGGACTTCCGCGGAAGAGGCGGTTCGTAATGCGCTGGCCGACGCCGGCATCGAAGCTGAGCGTGTCGATCGTGTCTTCTTCGGCAACGCTGCATCGGGCCTGATCACGGGTCAAGAGATGGTCCGGGCGCAAGCAGCGCTGCGCTATACCGGTCTCCTCGGCAAGCCAATGGTC
>JAEZGR010000005.1 GCA_023437255.1 Pseudomonadota bacterium
TAGTGAAAAAGGGGTTCAACATGTCAGTCAATTCAGTTACTTCGTACAGCCGGTTCAGTGATTCCCTGGAACGTGATCTTTTGGTTGCCGCCAGCCACGACACCCGTTCGTACTCGGCGCTGGAAGGGCTCGGCATGGTTGCGGGCTTCATCGGTCGCACCGTTTCGTCCTTCGGTCGCTATCTGGTGCAAGTCGCAGAAGCGTTGAACGAGGCCCGTGCACGCGATGCACGCTTCTCGGGCAGCCAGTGGTAAGCAGCACCCGTGCCCCCGGTGGCACAACATGTAGGTCGTCTCCAAGGCCCGTCGTTCGAAGACGGGCCTTTTTTACGCCCGCGCAGGGCTTCTGAATGCTGATCAGGTGCGCGCCAGCAATGTGCGCAGCATGTCTAGGCGCTGTCGAGGATCCAGGCCGGGTGCCGGATCGGCCGGCCCACTTTCCTTGAAGCCCATTTCTTCAATGAACCTCGACCTTTCGCGGACCACGTCTTCGCGAGCGCGTCGCCGGCGCTTGCACCAGCTCAGATGCAGCGTGCGCTGGGCGCGGGTGATGCCCACATACATGAGCCGGCGCTCTTCCTGAATGCGGTGTGCCAGCACTTCGGTCGCGTCTGCTCCCGCGAGGTCCTCGTCATCGCGCCCCAGATGCGGCAGCAGGCCCTCTTCCACACCCACCAAGTACACATGCGGATACTCAAGCCCCTTGGCCGCGTGCAGGGTGGAAAGCTTCACCGCATCGGGCTCGTCATCGTCGCTGCGTTCGAGCATGGTGATAAGCGCCACGTGCTGCACCAGTTCCATGAGGTTGAGTTCGTCCTCCTGCGACTTTCGCTTCAACCAGCCCATGAGCTCCAGCACGTTCTGCCAGCGGTTCTGCGCCGGCTTCTCGTCATACAGATCGTACAGATAGCGCTCGTAATCGATGCTGCGCAACAGCTCGTCGAGAACGGCCGGGGTGTCTTCGGCGCCGGCGGCCTCCGGCAGCTCAGATACGTCGGCAAACAAGTCACCGGCGCCATGAATTGAAAGGGTATTGCCGGCACGACCGGCACGCGCCTGGAAGCTCTGGATGAGATGCGCAAATGCCTGCAACGGCTGCAGCTGCCGTGGCGCAAGGCGCTGACTCTCGCCGATTTCAAAGACCGCCGCGAACATCGACAGCCCCTTTTCCTGTGCGAACTGACCCAAGGCTTGCAGCGTGGTATTGCCGACGCCGCGACGGGGTGTGGTCACGGCCCGGATGAACGCCGGGTCGTCGTCGTCATTTGCAATCAGCCGCAGCCAGGCCAGGATATCGCGGATTTCCGGCTTCTCGAAGAAACTCTGACCCCCCGATATCGTGTAAGGAATGCGCAGATTGCGCAGGGCCTGCTCCAGGATTCTTGCCTGCTGGTTGCTGCGATAAAGCACGGCGAAATCGCGCCACTGGGCCTTGCGCTCGAAGCGAGCGGCCGAGATTCGGATCGCAATACTCTCCGCTTCGGCTTCCTCGTCATCCATGGGCGTTACCTGGATAGCTTCGCCCTCTCCCAGCGACGACCACAACTTCTTGCCGAACACGTTGGGATTGTGGCTGATGACCATATTGGCAGCGGTCAGGATCCGCTGCACCGACCGATAGTTCTGCTCCAGCTTGATCAGCTCAATGCCGGGATAATCGTGAGTAAGCCGCTGAAGGTTTTCAACCGTCGCCCCCCGCCAGGCGTAGATGGCCTGATCATCGTCGCCCACGGCAGTGAACATGGCTCGCGTACCGACCAGCGCCTGTACCATTCGATACTGGCACACGTTGGTGTCCTGGTATTCATCCACCAACAGGTAATGAACCCGCGTTTGCCATCGGGTACGCACCGCCTCGTTTCGCTCAAGAAGCATGGCCGGCAAACGTATCAGGTCGTCGAAATCAACAGCCTGATACGCACTGAGCGTGGCGCAATAGTCGCGGTACACGCGCGCCGCCTCGGCCTCGCTCGGTGACTGCGCGCTCGAAAGCGCCAGATCAGGGTCAACCAGGCCGTTCTTCCACAGCGAAATGCTTTGCTGCACCGACTTCAGCCGGGCGCGGTCGGTCGTGGCGAGGAGCTCCTGAATGATCGCCAGCGCATCATTCGAGTCCAGAATCGAGAACTGCTTTTTCAGCCCTGCGTGCTCCGCCTCTTCACGCAGAAAGCGCAGGCCGAGTGAGTGGAAGGTGCAGACAGTCAGCCCCTTGAGCAGGCGCGGGTCGACCAGCCGGCGGACACGCTCACTCAATTCGCGGGCTGCCTTGTTTGTAAAGGTCATTGCCACGACGTTGCGCGCCTGGTAGCCGCACTCACGCAGCAGGTACGCAATCTTCTGGGTGATCACGCTGGTCTTTCCGCTGCCCGCACCCGCCAGCACCAGACACGGCCCGCCCAGATACAGGACGGCCTTGCGCTGCATACTGTTCAGGTCGGGGGAAACGAAAGAACCGGAAGACACGGGGGAACCCTGGATCAGATCTCGAGCGGATCAACCTCGAGACTATAGCGCACGCGCGATTCGCGCCCCAGGGTGAACAGGTCGTCGTTCCAGCGTGACAGAAAACGCTGCAGCGCGGGTCGGCTGGGGCTTTCTACCAGCAGCTGCGCGCGCTCGACGTTGGCCACCCGCACGACACGCAGAGGCACCGGGTCGTACAACATGACCTGTTCGTGCGTGGGGTAGGCCTCGGGCAGCGTCTGGGGCAATTGCCGCGCGTCGGCCAGAAACTGCAGGGCCTGCGCCAGCTCGCCGCTTTCTGCCATCAGCAGGGCCTGATAGGCAAAAGGCGGCAGGCCCAGCGCACGGCGCTCGTCGAGCGCATAACGAGCGAAGCCTTCATAATCGTGCCGCTGCAGTGCGCGGTAGGCCGGCTGGTCCGGATAATCGGTCTGAAGCATGACCTCTGCGCCGGAGACATGGCGCCCCGCCCTGCCGGCCACCTGCATCAGCTGCGCAAAGAGGCGCTCGGGCGCACGAAAGTCTTGCGCGAAAAGCATGGAATCGGCGTTCAACACACCCACCAGCCCCAGGTTGGCAAAGTCATGGCCCTTGGCGACCATCTGCGTGCCGATCAAGATATCGACTTCGCCTTGGTGCACCTGCGCAAACAGCGCCTGGGCACTGCCCTTCAGGCGCGTGGAATCTGCATCGATACGGGCCAGCCGAGCCTCGGGAAAACGTTCGGCCAGATACTCTTCGACACGCTGCGTGCCACGCCCCATCGGCTTGAGATCAAGATCGCCGCAAGTCGGGCACGCACGCGGGACCGGCGCCCGGCTGCCGCAATGATGGCATTGCAAGCCCGCCCGATTCCGCAAACGGTGGAGCACGGTGTAAGCGGTGCAGTTAGGACATTGGCTGACCCACCCGCACGATGTGCAACTCAGCACCGGCGCATAACCGCGCCGGTTTATGAAGACCAACACCTGCTGCCCCGCGGCGAGCCGTCCCGCCATCGCGTCGAGCAGCTGCGGCGAGAAACCCTGCTCCAGTCTGAGACGACGCGTATCGACCAGCCTCACATCGGGTAGAGCAACATCTCGGGCACGGTTGGCCAGGGTCACGCACTGATAGCGCCCCTGCTGCGCGTGATTCCAGGACTCCAGCGACGGCGTGGCCGAACCCAGCACAACTGGTATGCCAAGATCGTGGGCACGCCATACAGCCAGATCGCGTGCCGAATACCGCAAGCCGTCTTGCTGCTTGTATGAAGTGTCGTGCTCTTCGTCTACAACGATCAGTCCGAGGTCCGGCATCGGGGCGGTCACTGCCATGCGTGTGCCAAGCAACACGCGCGCTGCCCCGGTACGCGCCCGCCACCAGGCCTGCAGGCGATCACCATCGGAAAGCCCGCTATGCAAGACCGCCAGAATGTCGCCATCCGCGGCCGGGGCCGACAGCCTGGAGCGCAAAACGTGTTCGAACTGTGGCGTCAGATTGATCTCCGGCACCAAAAACAATACCTGACGCCCCTCCGACAGCACCCGCTGTGCGGCACGCAAATAGACCTCCGT
>JAEZGR010000037.1 GCA_023437255.1 Pseudomonadota bacterium
CATCATCAGCAGCCTGCGCGAGAGCAGCGGTGTGTCGGAGGCGCTGGTCTTCACCGGCAACGGCCGCCCGGTGGCGTTCTCTTCGAGCGAATTCGGGCAGCTGCTGCCGGACCTGCCGCCGGCCAACGTCATGAACCAGATCCGCGTGTCGCGCGGGTATTCGGCGGCAGAGGCGCTGGAGACGAGGCCCGGGGGCGCCGGCGACGGCATGTCGGGCGCCCTGCAGTTGCGCGTGGTGGTACCGATCAACAGCACGAGCCAGTACGCGCCGCTGCTGGGTGTGGCGCCCGATACGCGCTGGCTGCAGGTGATCGAGCCCGTGCCGGAACTGGTGGCGCGCAACGCGAACCAGGTGCAGGAAGGCTTTCGTGATTATCAGGAGCTGGCGCTTTCGCGGCTGGGTTTGCGCAAGCTGTACGGCATCACCCTGACCATGGCGCTGCTGCTGTCGGTGTTCGCTGCGGTGGTGGCGGCCCTGGCGATCTCGCGGCGCCTGGTGCAGCCGCTGCTGGCGCTGGCCTCGGGCACGCAGGCGGTGGGCGTGGGCGATTACCGGCCCTTGCCTGAGCCGCCGCAGAAAGACGAAGTGGGCCAGCTGACGCGTTCGTTCAACGCCATGACACGCCAGCTCGACGAGGCAAGGCGTCAGGTGGAAAAGAACCGCAGCCAGCTCGAGCGCAGCAATGTGTACCTGGAAACGATTCTGAGCAACCTGTCTTCGGGCGTGCTGGTGTTTGATGAGCAGTTCCGGGTGAGCATGTTCAACCAGGGGGCCCAGTCGATTCTGCGCGCCGATCTGCGTTCGGTGAAGGGGCGCCCGCTGGAAACGGTGGAAGGCGCCTTCACGTTCTCGCAGCACGTGCGCCAAGCCTTCACCTCGCATGCAGCGGTGGGCTCCGAGCGGCCCTTCTGGCAGCAGCAGTTCGAGCTCGAGGTCTCGGGTCAGGACCAGGACTCGCGCAAGCACGTGGTCACGCTGCTGGCGCGCGGAACGACGCTGAACGTGGCGGGACGCGGCAACGGCTATCTGGTGGTATTCGACGATATTAGTGAGGTGATTTCCGCCAACCGTACCGTGGCCTGGGGCGAGGTGGCACGCCGCCTCGCGCACGAGATCAAGAACCCGCTGACACCCATTCAGCTGTCGGCCGAGCGCTTGGCCATGAAGCTGGCGGATCGCCTGAACGAAGCGGATGCGGCCATGCTGATGCGTTCCACCAATACCATCGTGAACCAGGTGGCGTCGCTGAAGAAAATGGTCGATGATTTCCGTGAATATGCGCGCACGCCGCCGGCTCAGATGCAGCCGGTCGACGTCAACGAGCTGATCGGTGAAGTGCTCACGCTGTACGGCTGGGACCCGGTGCAGGGCATGGTGGTGGAGCACGGGCAGGCGGTGGCGTTGCAGGTGGATTTCGCGCCTGATCTGCCGCTGGTGGAGGGCGACGTCACGCAGCTGCGCCAGGTGGTTCATAATCTGCTGGCGAATGCGCACGACGCTGCCACGCAAGGCAGGCCGGCTTCCGAGGCCCGGATCATCGTCCAGACCAAGCTGGTGAAGGCGGAATTGGCCGACGGGCAGGAACATGAGGCCGTGCGCATCACGGTATCTGACAATGGGCCGGGCTTTGCGCCGCAGGTGGTCGACCGGGTGTTTGAACCTTATGTCACCACTAAGGTCACCGGTACGGGTCTCGGTCTTGCTATAGTGAAGAAGATCGTTGAAGAACACGGCGGCAGCATCGACCTGGCCAATCGCCGTGAAGGTGGCGCCCGGGTTTCGCTGCTGCTGACGCGCCTTGCGGGGCGCGGAGCGTCTCTGGACGTAGCCGTTCAGGCAAACGATAATGAGAAAAACTAGTTAGGTGAGGCTTTATGGCCAGAATTCTGGTTGTTGACGACGAAGTTGGCATTCGTGAACTCTTGTCCGAGATTCTGTACGACGAGGGTCATACGGTTGAGCTGGCTGAAAATGCAGCGCAGGCACGCGCGGCACGCCTGAACTACCGGCCAGACCTCGTTCTGCTCGATATCTGGATGCCGGACACCGATGGTGTCAGCCTGCTCAAGGAATGGGCCGCCCAGGGGCTGCTCGACATGCCCGTCATCATGATGAGCGGCCATGCCACGGTCGATACCGCGGTCGAGGCCACGCGCATCGGGGCCATCGATTTCCTTGAAAAACCCATCACGCTGCAGAAGCTGCTCAAAACCATTTCCACCGCGCTGGTGCGGCCCGCGGTGTCCACACCGGCCCCTGCCTCAGCCGGCGACGCTCCGCGCCCCGGCGCGCGGCCCAATGCCGCGCCGGCGCCCAGCGCTGCGGCACCGGTCGAAGAACCCGAGCAGCCCCAGGCCGAACCCGCATCGCCGCTCGCCGGCATCTCGCTCGATCAGCCGTTGCGCGACGCGCGCGACGAGTTCGAGCGTATCTACTTTGAGTATCATCTCGGCCGCGAAAACCACAGCATGACCCGCGTCTCCGAACGCACGGGCCACGAGCGCACTCACCTGTATCGCAAGCTCAAGCAGCTGGGTATCGATGCCTCACGCCGGCGCAGCCTGGCGTCTTCTTCGTCTTCCTGAGGCCGGGCGGCGCGCCGCACTTGCGCC
>JAEZGR010000094.1 GCA_023437255.1 Pseudomonadota bacterium
GCGCAGCGGCGTCTCGAGCTGGTCGATCAGTGAATGCACATCTTCATGCCAGCCCTTGAAGTCGGCATGACATTCTTCAACGCTGCCCTGTTCGGTCCACGATTCCTTGTACCAGCCCTGCTTTTCAACGATGCCCGTGAAGCTCACCAGGCGGCCGGCATTGATGGGGTAGTGCACGATGTGCGCGCCGGGGCCGACCCAGTTGATGCCTGCATAGGTCTGCATGCTCTTGGGCAGGTTCTCGAGCGGGATCACGCCGCGCCAGGCGATGCAACCCGAGAACTTCGGGCTGTCCTTCTGGATCAGGGTCTCGCGCGTGATCGAGTGCACGCCATCGGCCCCGACCAGCGCATCGCCTTCGATGCGCGTGCCGTCGTCCAGAACCACGTAGGCGAACTCGTCGGTCTGGCCCACTTCCTGTACACGCGCGTTCAGTCGCACCGATTGCGGCGCACGGGCGATCAGTGCGTCGAGAAGAATCTGATGCAGATCGGGGCGGTACAGCATCATGTAGGGGTAGCCATAACGCTGCAGCGATTCGGTGCCCAGGTCAAACAGGCTCCATTGCTGGCCCGTGTTCCACAGGCGGATGCACTTGTCCGAAGGCTTGATCGTGACCTGCGCAAGCGCGTCGCCCAGGCCAAGCTGATGCAGCACGCGGGTGGCGTTCGATGACAGCTGCAGCCCGGCGCCCAATGCCTTGAGTTCCTGGGCCTGCTCCAGAACGATGACATCCAGGCCGCGTTCAATGAGGCACAGGGCGGCGGTCAGGCCGCCGATGCCACCACCGGAGACGATGATGCGGGGTTTTCTATCCATGTTGCTTTCCGGATTAGACGTATTGAATGTCAAGCTTCGAAGAGATGTAGTCGTTCATGAGAACGATGTACTTCTGCCGGATGCGGTAACCCTCAGGCGTCTTCACGAGCGTGTGGGTGTACAGGCCGAAGCTTGAAGTGTGGCTCTTGTCCTTGGGGTCAAAAACGTGGTTGGTCCAGTTCGAGCGCACGACTAGCGTGTCGCCCTCCGGGTCCACGGTCGAACCCGTGACCAGGTGGCAGGTACGCGGCTGCGGCATCGACGACACCGACAGGCCCGACGTAATCCGGCTGGTGCGCTCGCGCAGGGCGGATTTGCCATTCAGGTAGATGAACGACAGCTCGGTGTCCGGGTCCGAGGTCAGCGTGGATTCGTTGCGCCATGTGGGCATCCACAGTGTCGCGTCTTCGGTGAAGAGGCCGAGCCAGTCGTCCCACCGCTTTTCATCGAGCAGTCGCGCTTCCAGTGCCACCAGTCGCGTGGCCTCCAGGTGCAGATTCAAAGTCATCACACGTTCTCCTTCACGGCGTCCTTTGCGAGGCCGGCCTCGATGAGGGCGCGCCAGCTACGGTACGTCTCGTGCATGACCGTCTCGTCACCCAGGTTGAATCCGCCCACGACCGACGATACCGGCTTGAGCCCGAGCTCTTTGGCGGCTTCTGGCACTTCGGTCGTCTGTACGGTGACGCCGCGGCCGGTACCCTGCTGCCACGCGATGTTGGCGGCCTGCATGCCGCGCTGGCAGTCTTCATAGTTCGTGATGTCGTCCGGCGTGGCCAGCCCGCTCGGATTGAAGAACTCTTCGTACTGACGGATGCGCAGTCGTCGGGCCTCGGCGGGTTCCCCCACGGGTGCAAGGCAGAAGGTGCGCATTTCCGTCAGATCGGGCGCCAGCGGACGCCAGATGCGCAGCTGCAACGACGCATTTTCGGCAAATTGCGCGTTGGGGAAGGCGGTGATGTTGCGCACGTAGTTCATCCATTTCGCGCGCACCGGCCCCACGCGTGCCTCCAGCTCGTCGCGCACCATGCTCAGCGGCCGTGCACTGTCGGAGGGGGCGGGGCCCCACATTGCATTGTGGCCATTGCCGAAGGCGAAGGTGCCGCGCACCAGATCGGCGCTCTTGAAGTTTGAATAAACCGACTTCACTTCGGAGCGCTTCTTCAGTACCTGGATGTACGACGGATGGGTCGAGGAAAAGTGGTAGGGATCGACGCCGTTCTCGAGTTGCAGTTTCCAGTTGCCCTTGTAGGTGAAAGCGCCGGTGCCGGCGACACATTCCACGCCGTCTGGGCTCTGGTCGACGATCAGATCAATCATGATCTTGAGGTCGCCCAGATACGTTTCCAGGTCTGGCACGTCGGGGTTCAGGCTGGCAAACAGCACGCCGCGGTACGACTGCAGGCGCGCGACCGGTTGCAGGTCGTGTGAGGTCTTGTCGAAACAGGGCGAATAGCAGCCGGCGTCCTTGTCCTTGATCAGGATGTTTTTGCCCGAGGCGTCGTAGGCCCAGCCGTGGTACTGGCAAACGAAGGTCCGGCTGCTGCCGGCCTGGCTGTGGCAGACGATCGCGCCCTTGTGGCGGCAGCTGTTCACGACACAATTGACCTGACCCTTTGCATCGCGTGTGACGATGACGGGAGTGCGGCCGATATGGGTCGTAAAAAAATCGAACGGTTTCGGAATCTGCGATTCCAGACCGATCAGGTTCCAGGTGCCTTCGAAGATGTACTTCATCTCCCACTCGAACACCTCGGGGTCACGATAGATGTCGCGGTGGACGAGGAACTCTTCCGCGGACGGGTCCAATATCAGATCGGAGGGGTGCATGTCGAATCTCAATTGGTGATGCTGATCTTGGCGTGCTCGATGAGCTTGGCCCACTGTTCGTTGTCTTCACGAATCTTGCGGGCGAAGTCTTCCGACGAGGTGCCTTCCACGAAGAAGCCGATGCGCTCGAGCGTTGCACGGGTGTCGCCTTCAGCGAGCACTTGTTGAACGGCGTCGCCGATCTTCTTGACGCGGTCTTCAGGCGTGCGGGCCGGGGCCAGCAGGCCGAACCAGGTGGTGGCATCAAAGTTCGTGTAGCCCAGCTCGTGCAGTGTGGGCACTTCCGGCAGGGCAGGCCAGCGCTGCAGGCCGGTCACGGCCAGCGGAACAATACGTTCTGCCTTGGTGAGTTGAACGATGCTGGTGGGCGTGTCAAAGGAGTAATCCACGTCGCCGGCGACGACAGCCTGCATCATGGGGGCGCCGCCGTTGTAGGGCACGTGTACGGCGTCGACTTCGGCGCGCATGTTGAACAGTTCGCCGATCATGTGGGCGGTGCCGCCGGTACCGGAAGAGCTGTAGTTCAGCTCATTGGGGCGCGAACGCGCCAGGGCCACGAACTCGTTGACTGTCTTGACGTTCAGCTTGGGGTTCACGGCCATGATGAAAGGCGCAGAAACGACCAGGCTGATGGGGGTGAACGAGCTCGTGGCGTTGTAAGGCACGGTCCTGAGGTTGGGCAGGATCGACAGGGCGCTGCCGGTGCCCCACAGCAGGGTGTAACCGTCCGGAGCGGCATTGGCAGCCCGCGCGGTGGCGATCGATCCGCCTGCGCCCGGAAGGTTCTCGACCACGAACGGTGTGTTCAATTTGTCGGAAAGCGCATTGGCCAGGGCGCGCGCCGACGCATCCGTGGGGCCCCCCGCCGCGAACGGAACGATCACGGTAATGGGCTTCTCGGGGTACTGATCGGCGTGTGCTGCGGAACCGAGTGCCGCCAGGGAAAGAAACAGGGAAGTAAAAAGCTTGCTGAAACGCATTTGCACAGCTGTCTCCGTGGATTTTGGGATGTCGGAATATTTGAGCTTAAAACTATATATAAGTAAAACAACCAAATTTATTCATATAACAAATATCGCTTATGAATGACGCTCGGGCTTCTCCAAAGAAAAGGGGCGGCCCCGAAGGAGCCGCCCGCTGTGCTGTGCTGCGTGCGTGATTACTTGTCTTTGATATTGCCCAGGCGCTTGATCGTCTGTTCTTCGTCGACGACGGCCTTCATGGCGGCCTTGGTGTAGTTCTCGTGATTCAGGTACAGGGGCGTGGTGCCCAGCTGAATCAGGCGCTTCTGGAAGGCTTCGTCGGCCAGGGTGTCACCGATCGCGGCGTCGATCTTCGCCACGACATCTTCTGGCATGCCTTTGGGGCCCACGATACCGAATGCCGACGTATGCACGACGTCGTAGCCGGCTTCCTTGAGCGTGGGTACATCAGGCAGTGCAGCAGAGCGCTTTTCGCCCAGCGTGGCCAGCGCGCGGGCGCCCCCTGCTTCAATCTGCGGCAGCACGCCGCTGGCGCCGACCACGGCCTGAATGTGGCCGCCCATCAGTGCGGCCAGAGCATCGGACTCGCCCTTGAAGGGGATATGGGTCCGGTCGACTCCGCCGGCCTCACCCAGCTGCACCATGGCGATGTGCTGGCTGCTGTATGCGCCGGGGGTGCCGTAGGCGACCGCGCCCGGCTTGGCCTTGGCATCGGCCACCATCTCGTCGACGGTCTTCCAGGGAGCGTCGCCCTTCACGGTCACGTAGTAGTCGTAGCCTGCCACCTGCGAGATATAGGTGAAATCCTTGGCGGGGTCATACGGCGTGCCGGTGATGTGCGGCATGCGGTAGATGCCGATCGGGACCATGGTGATGGTGTAGCCGTCGGGGCGCGTCTGCAACATTTGAATGGCGCCCATCGTACCGTTCGCGCCAGTCTTGTTCTCGACAACGACCGTCTGACCCAGGCGTTTGCCCATTTCGTCGGCGAGGGCACGGCCGACCTGGTCAGTGACACCGCCCGCCGAATACGGCACGATCAGGCGGATGGGCTGATTGGGAAAGTCGCTTTGCGCGACGGCGACGCCGGAAGCGAGCGACAGCGAGCCGACGAGTGCAGCGAGCATGAGTTGTTTCATTATGGTCTCTCCTGTGGTGATTCGATTGAGATCTGAGTGGCTATACCGATTGGTGGGCGGGCAGTACGCGGGCCCGGCACTCGCCGAAACCGATGCTGTAGGCGTGATCCTGGCCGGCGTGTGCACGCAGAATGATTTCGTCGCCGTCATGCAGGAAGGTGCGCGTTTCACCCGAAGGCAGGGTGAAGGCATGGCGCCCGCCGGTTGTCAGTTCCAGCAGGCTGCCGTCGCCACTGTGGTCGGGAGTGGAAATCGTGCCGGTCGCGAGCAGGTCTCCCGCTCGCAGATTGCAGCCGCCCAGGGTGTGCTGAGCGAGCATCTGTGCCGGCGTCCAGTACAGGTGGCCCGCGTGCGAACGGGCGATGCAGTGTTCACCCAGGCCTTGCGCGCGCATGGTCTCCGTCGAGATCCAGACTTCCAGCTCGATGTTCAGGGCACCGTTTGCCTGATCCTGCTCGTCAAACAGGTGGCGGGAAAGTGGTGGGTCCTGTGCATCACGTGCCATGGCAGGCCGGCGGAAGGGGGCGAGCGCCTCTGCGGTCACGACCCACGGCGACACCGTCGAGGCGAAGTTCTTGCCCTGGAACGGCCCGAGCGGCCGGTACTCCCAGGACTGGATATCGCGCGCCGACCAGTCATTGAAGAGGCCGAAGCCCACGATCTGTTCTGCCGCCTCGCGGATGGGAACGGGCACACCCAGGGCGTTGCCCCCCGCGGTCCACATGGCCATCTCGAGTTCGAAGTCAAGGCGGGCACTGGGCTGCAGTTCGACATTGCCGTTCTTCTCGACCAGACCCCAGGGGCGGCGGACCGGGTGCCCCGACACGGTGATCGATGAGGCCCGGCCGTGGTAGGCAATGGGCTGATGGCGGTAGTTGGGCATCAGGGGGTTGTCGGGACGGAACAGCGATCCCGCCTTGCGGGCGTGATGAATGCCCGCGTAGAAGTCGGTGTAGTCGCCTATCAGGGCGGGCGTGGCCAGTCGTGTGCCCACACGCGGCAGAAGCAATGTGGCAGCGTGTTGTTCGGCACTGCTTCCGGCCTTCAGCAGGTCAAAAATCGCGAGTCGCGTGTTGCGTCTTTCGTGAGCGGGCAGGGCCATCCAGTCATTCAAGACCGGCGCGAGCAATGCGGCGCGGGTGGTATCGCCAAGCGCGTCGAGCAGCCCGGCCTGGACAGCCGCGCGTACATCGAGGAGCTCGTCGCCGATCGCGACGACGATGCCGCCCGGTTCCTGCTCGCGCACCCCCATTGGCAGGTTCTGCACGGGAAACTCGGCATGGCCGTTCGCGCTTTGAACCCAGCTTTGGGCGGCGGGATCGTGGGTGTGGTCGAGTTGGGTGCTCATAGTGCTGTCGTGCCTCCATCGATGGCCCACGCCACACCGCGTACTTCGGCGGCGGCGGGCGAGCAGAAGTAGAGCGCCAGCTCGGCAATCTGCTCTACCGTGACAAAACGCCCCGATGGCTGACGCAGACCGATGAGCCGCTGCGTGGCCACGACGTTGCTGAGTCCTTCACGTTCGGCGAGTGCGTCGATCTGCTTTTGCACCAGCGGGGTATGGACCCATCCCGGGCAGATGGCGTTGCAGGTGATCGGTGTGGGCGCCGTTTCGACGGCGACGGATTTGGTCAGACCTATGAGGCCATGTTTCGTCGCGTTGTAACCGACCTTGTTCGCACGACCTCGCAGGCCGCTGATCGAAGCAATATTGACAATACGGCCCCATTCTCTTTCCAGCATGCACGGCAGCGCATTGCGGATCGTGTGGAAGCTGGCTGAGAGGTTGACGGCGAGCATGTCGTCCCACGCCTGTGGGGGAAACTGGGTGATGGGGCTGACGTGCTGAATGCCGGCATTGTTCACCAGGACATCAAGCGCGCCGTGCCGATCGTGAAGGGTCGCCATCATAGCGCTGATCTGGCCGGGATCGCGCAGATCGCACGCGACAAACTCGGGGCGATCGCCATATTGAGTTTCAAAATCGTTGCACAGCTCGTCAACCAATTCTTCAGAGGCCAGGCCGTTCTACGCGATTTGGGCGCCTTCCTTCGCGAGGCGCCGGGCGATCGCAAGCCCAATTCCACTGGTCGATCCGGTGACGAGTGCAACTCGTCCTTCCAACAATGCCATCCAATGCTCCAAAAGATGCGAGGTATGAGGAGGAGTCTATTGGGCAGGGATTATGATGTCTAATACATAATTGAGCCCATATTCATACTTGATGGATATGAGTCGCGGAGTACGCGTGCGACAATACTTGATGGGTAATGCGGCAACATGGAACTCAGACATCTGTACAGCTTTCTCGTGGTTGCGGAAGAACAGAACTTCACCCGGGCCGCGCTCCGGCTGCATGTGGCACAGCCGCCGCTCAGCAAGCGCATCCGCGAACTGGAAGACGAACTGGGTGTCAGGCTCTTCGAGCGCAGTACTCGCAAGGTGGCCCTGACCGAGGCCGGGCGCGTGTTTCACAGACATATTTCTGCGCTGCCGGCATTCCTCGAAGAGGCAGTTCAGGCAGCCCGCCGCGCTCATCGGGGGGAAACGGGGGTACTACGTATCGGTTACACCGGCAGGGCCAGTCAGTCGCAGCTCCCCGGCCTCATGAGTCGCCTGCGTCAGGCTTACCCGGATGTTGTGCTGGACCTCTTCGGGCCGGCAACGACCGGGGCATTGAAAATCAAGTTGCTGGAAGACGAGCTCGATGTCGCGCTGTGTTTTCTGCCGATCGACGCACCGGGTCTCGACACCCGCGAGACCACGGAGATCGAGTTCGCGATTGCGCTGCCTGTCGATCACCCCCTGGCCCGGCAGGCGGTCGTTCGCCCTGAGGAAATCCAAGACGAACCGTTCGTGGCGTATCCGTCCGGCAAAGGCTTTCATCTGCGCATGGCGATGGAGGCTATCTGCCGCGACGCGGGCTTCATTCCCCACGTGATTCGGGAGTCGGAAGCATCGCAGTCTTTGTTGTGCCAAATTGCCGCGGGCATCGGCGTCGGGCTGATTCCCATGGAAACCGCAGGCCTGAATATCGAAGGGGTGGTGTTCCGGCCTTTGCCACCCGAAGCCTTGCGCCTGCAGCACGGCCTGGCCTGGCGGCACAGCAATTCCAATCCGGTGCTGGCGCGTCTGCTGGAGCTATAAAAAAACGGAGCAGTCCGTGAGGAACTGCCCCGTTTACGGGCGACACAAGGAGAACGTGTATGCCTCAGGCAATTTCCTTCAGCGTTTCGCCTACTGCATCGAACAGGCGGTCGAGTTCTGCAGGCGTGGTGGTGAACGGAGGCCCGAACTGCAGGGTGTCGCCACCAAAGCGCACGTAAAAGCCCTTTTTCCAGAGCTTGACGCCCGCCTCGAACGGGCGGATGGCCGGGTCGCCATCACGCGCGGCAATCTGAATCGCCCCCGCCAGGCCGCAGTTGCGGATATCGATCACGTTGGGGCTGCCTTTCAGGGCATGCAGCGCCGATTCGAAATGCGGGATCAACTCTGCCGATTTTTGGATCAGGTTGTCGCGATCGAGCAGATCAAGCGCCGCAATACCGGCCGCGCACGCGACGGGGTGGGCCGAGTAGGTGTAACCGTGGCTGAACTCGACAGCGTGCTCGGGCAGTGGCTGATTCATGAACGTGTCGTAGATTTCGCTGGAAGCGATGACGGCACCCATGGGAATGGCGCCGTTGGTGACCTGCTTGGCCACGTTCATGATGTCGGGTGTCACTCCGAAGAATTCCGAGCCCGTCGTCTTGCCCATCCGCCCGAAAGCGGTGATCACTTCGTCGAAAATCAGCAGGATATTGTGCTGCGTGCAGATCTCGCGCAAACGTTGCAGATAGCCCGTGGGCGGAACGATCACCCCTGCCGAGCCCGACATGGGCTCAACGATGACGGCTGCGATGTTCGAAGCATCGTGCAGTTCGATAAGCTTGAGCAGTTCGTCGGCCAGCTGCACGCCGCCCGACTCGGCTTGCCCGCGAGTGAACGCCTGGTCGGCCTGCAGTGTGTGCGGCAGGTGGTCGACATCCATGAGCGAGCCGAACATCTTGCGGTTGCCACCGATGCCGCCCAGGCTGGTGCCGGCCACGTTCACGCCGTGGTAGCCACGGGCCCGGCCGATCAGTTTGGTCTTGCTGGGCTGGCCCTTGAGGCGCCAGTAGGCGCGCGCCATCTTGATGGAGGTGTCGGCAGCTTCAGAACCGGAGTTCGTGAAGAACACGTGGTTCAGGTTGCCTGGGGTCAGGGCAATGATCTTCTCGGCCAGCTGAAATGACAGCGGATGCGAAAACTGGAAGGCGGGGCCGTAATCGAGGGTGCCGAGCTGCTTGGCAACCGCTTCCTGGATCTCGCTTCGGCTGTGGCCTGCGCCGCAGGTCCAGAGGCCGGAAAGGCTGTCAAAAATCTTGCGGCCCTGATCGTCGTACAGATAGTTGCCCTCTGCCTTGACGACGATGCGGGGATCTTTATGGAAGGCGCGGTTGGCGCTGAAGGGAATCCAGTGCGAGCGCAGGTTGAGTGACTCGACCAGGCCGGCGGGTTGGAAGGCAGGGTAATTCATGAGCGTCTCCGAAACAGGGAAACCGGAATTCGGGAAAGCGGTCGTGTTCAACCGCCTGTGTGCAGCTATTATGCAAAATGGAATGCATGAGTAGAATAGGAAACCCCTAAACCATAGTTATTGATTTGCTCATGTAATGAAGGCGACCCCGCTCTCTCAGATTACCGATGTCGACCTGCGTCTGCTACGGGTGTTCCGGGCCGTGGCAGAGCACGGCGGGTTCGCGGCTGCCGAGAGCGCGCTTGGCATTACGGCCTCGGCCATCAGTCTGCACATGAC
>JAEZGR010000098.1 GCA_023437255.1 Pseudomonadota bacterium
CATCATCATCGCCGACACCAAGTTCGAGTTTGGTCTCGACGAGAACGGTCAGTTGCACCTCATGGACGAGGTGCTCACGCCTGATTCCTCGCGATTCTGGCCGGCAGAAGGTTACGCCGAAGGCATCAGCCCGCCCTCGTACGACAAGCAGTTCGTGCGCGACTGGCTCGAAACACAACCCTGGAACAAGACGCCGCCTGCGCCGCGTCTGCCGGCAGACGTCCTTGAAAAGACGGCCGCCAAGTACCGTGAAGCGCTCGAGCGACTGACCGGCTGACAATCCAGGGCCGCGGCCGTTCTTTACTAGCAGTGCGAGGTAGATCATGAGCACGAACATCGACACTCCGGCAGCACGCGATGCCGCCGCCGGCCGTGCGCCCGTGGTGGGCGTCATCATGGGCTCGTCCAGCGACTGGGACATCATGAAGCACGCGGTCGCCATTCTCGAGGAATTCTCCATTCCTCATGAAACGCGGGTCGTATCCGCGCACCGCATGCCCATCGACATGGTCGAATACGGCGAATCTGCAGTGCAGCGGGGCCTGCGCGGCATCATTGCGGGTGCTGGCGGTGCGGCCCACCTGCCGGGCATGATGGCGGCGCTGACACCCGTGCCCGTGTTCGGTGTGCCGGTGCCTTCGCGCCATCTGCAAGGTCAGGATTCGCTTCTTTCCATCGTGCAGATGCCGAAGGGCGTTCCGGTGGCCACGTTTGCGATCGGGGAGGCCGGTGCCGCCAATGCGGCTCTGCATCTCGTTGCCACCCTTGCCACCACCGACTCCCAGCTGCGCGAGGCGCTCGTCGCGTTTCGCAAGCGTCAGACGGAAGCCGCGCGCGCGATGGTCGTTCCACCGCACGTGCTGATGTAGTTCCATATATACAAGGTAGATTCATGAAACACGAGGGCAAGGCATCGCCCGTGTTGCCGGGCGACTGGCTGGGAATGATCGGCGGCGGCCAGTTGGGGCGCATGTTCTGTCATGCCGCGCAAAGCCTGGGTTACAAGGTTGCCGTTCTTGATCCTGATCCTCAGAGCCCCGCCGGCTCCGTGGCCGAGCTGCACATCCGCGCCGCCTACGACGACCCGCAGGCCCTGGCCGAACTCGCCGGGCGCTGCCGGGCAGTGACCACGGAGTTCGAGAATGTGCCTGCGGCGAGCCTGGAGGCGCTCGCGTCGCATGGCTCGCTGACGCGCCCCGGCGCGCAGGCCGTGGCGATCGTGCAGGACCGCATTCAGGAAAAAGCCTTTCTGAAGTCCAGTGGCGTTCCGGTCGCACCGTATCAGCCGGTCCATGAAGCGGGTGACATTCAGAACGCCCCCGCCGACCTTTTCCCCGGCATCCTCAAGGCCGCACGCCTGGGTTACGACGGCAAGGGCCAGGCACGGGTGAGCAACCGTGAAGAAGCGCTGCGTGCGTTTCAAGAGTTTGGCGGCTATCCGTGTGTGCTCGAAGCACTGCTGCCGCTCGATCACGAAATATCGGTGGTGTTGGCGCGTGGAGCCGACGGAGAAACGGTCTTCTACCCGTCGGCGGTGAATGAGCATCGCAACGGCATTCTCGCGGTTTCCACCGTCGATGCGGCTGCCGGTGCCAGTTCGGTGTCACAAAAGGCGGGGGCCGCGGCGTTACAGATAGCTCAAGCGTTGCAGTATGTGGGCGTGCTCTGCGTTGAGTTCTTCGTCCTGCAGGATGGCGCACTGGTCGCCAACGAGATCGCTCCGCGCCCGCACAACAGCGGGCACTACACCATGAACGCCAGCGTCGCGAGCCAGTTCGAGCAGCAGGCGCGCGCGACGGCCGGCCTGCCGCTCGCCGACACGGGCAGCCTCTGCAGCGTGGTCATGCTGAACCTCCTGGGCGATCTCTGGTACGCGGCCGACGGCCGGCAGCGTGAACCCGATTGGGCCGGTGTGCTGGCTGTGCCGGGGGCTGAGCTGCACCTTTACGGCAAGGCCGAGGCGCGCCGCGGTCGCAAGATGGGTCATGTCAATGTGCTGGGGGCCGATGTGGCCCAGGCCCGGCAGCGCGCGGCGCGCGTGGCCGACGTGCTGGGTATGGTGCCGGGCGTATGACCGACGGCCAGACGCCTTCGGAGCAGCTCATCGAGCAGGCGGCTGACCGCCTGGCTCGTGGCGGCCTGGTCGCCTTTCCCACCGAGACCGTCTATGGCCTCGGTGCAGACGCAGAGAATCCCGAGGCAATCGCCCGGATCTATGCGGCCAAGGGGCGGCCTTCCAATCATCCTGTCATCGTTCACGTGGCTCCGGAAGCTCAGCTCAGCCATTGGGCGCGTCAGGTACCGCCAGAGGCGCAGGCGCTGGTCGAGGCTTTCTGGCCCGGGCCTCTGACGTTGATCCTGCCACGGGCTCACGGGATTCCGCCGGCAGTCAGCGGCGGGCAGGACTCGATCGGTCTGCGCTGCCCTTCGCACCCAGTGGCTCAGGCCCTGCTGCGGCGCTTTGCCGAGCGCAAAGGAGGCCAGGGCGGCGTTGCGGCGCCTTCCGCAAACAAGTTCGGTCAGGTTTCACCCACGCATGCGGAGCATGTGCGCCATGAGTTTCCGGAGCTCGATGAGGACGCGCTCATGGTGCTGGAAGGGGGCGCCTCCGAGGTCGGAATCGAGTCCACCATCATCGACCTTTCTCGTCTCGATCAGGGCCTGGGGCCGGTGTTGCTGAGGCCGGGTCACATCACGGCGGAAGCCATCGCCCAGGTTCTCGGAACGCTTCCCGGGCGACCTGATGCCGCCGCGCCGCGGGGGTCGGGGTCTCTGAAGGCGCATTACGCACCGCATACCCCCTTGCATCTGGCCGACCGCCAGGGCATCGAGGCGACCGTGGCCGAGGCCGCCCGCAGTGGCGAACGCCTCGCCGTGGTGGCGTTTGCGCCTCATGATCAGTGCGGTGCGGCGCCCGCCTTGCCTGCCAACGTGGACTGGCAGGTGTGCGCCGATCAGCCCGCCGAGTACGCGCGTGTGCTGTATGCGCTGCTGCGCAGTCTCGACAAGGGGGGGTACGGCCGCATCGTGCTCGAGCGGCCGCCCGCCACGGCGCAATGGCAGGCCGTGAACGATCGCGTGGGTCGCGCCGCCGCCGCCTTCAACCCCCACGACTGATTGCCCCGTTGGTTCGACGCGCCAGTGCCCGCGCTTCGCGCGTGTGCGGGCACACTTCCGTGGTATGGTCACCTGCTACGGAACATTCATCGGAATACGCATCACTTATGAAATTCGAGGAAATTGAGGTCGGCATGGTGGTTTCGCATCCACCCGTTGTGCTCACCCGCGAAGAAATGCTTGCTTTTGCGCGTTCGTATGACCCGCAGCCTTTTCATGTCGACGAAGCCGCTGCACAGGGCAGCCGCTGGGGCGGCCTGATCGGCAGCGGTTGGCTCACGTGCGGGTTGGCGATGCGCATGTTCTACGAAACCGCGCTCCAGGGCTCTGAAGCGTTCGGTTCGCCGGGCCTCGAGCGTCTGCGCTGGCCCAACCCGGTGCGCCCGGGTGATGCCCTGCGGCTCGACTCCACCGTCGAATCCAAGCGCGTCTCTTCGTCGCGCTCCGACCTGGGCATCGTGCGCTGGACCTGGCGCATGTATAACCAGGACGACGCCCTGGTTCTTGAAACCGAGGTCACCAATATGTTCGATCTGGGCTGAGCCGGAATCGCAGCATGTTGTCGTATTTGACCGGTACCCAGCAGAGAATTTGGCCAGGCCGGTAAAAAAAGAAAAGGGGCGTGAGCCCCTTTTCTGTATTCAGACAGCGTCGCGGTGGAATGGCCGCCACGCGTGCACTCAGAAGAACGCCTGCAGGCCGGTCTGTGCGCGACCGAGAATCAGCGCGTGCACGTCATGGGTGCCTTCGTAGGTGTTGACCACCTCGAGATTGACCAGGTGGCGGGCCACGCCGAACTCGTCGGAAATGCCGTTGCCGCCAAGCATGTCGCGCGCCATGCGCGCAATATCGAGGGCCTTGCCGCAGGAGTTGCGCTTCATGATCGACGTGATCTCGACGGCCGCAGTGCCTTCGTCTTTCATGCGACCCAGGCGCAGGCACCCCTGCAGGCCCAGTGTGATCTCGGGCTGCATGTCGGCCAGCTTTTTCTGAATCAATTGATTCTGGGCGAGCGGGCGGCCAAATTGCTTGCGATCGAGCGTGTACTGGCGGGCGGTGTGCCAGCAGGCTTCGGCGGCGCCGAGGGCACCCCATGCGATGCCGTAGCGGGCCGAATTCAGGCAGGTGAAGGGGCCACGCAGGCCGCTCACGCCGGGCATCATGGCGTCGGCCGGGACCTCGACCTCGTCCATGACGATTTCGCCCGTGATGGAGGCACGCAGGCCCACCTTGCCATGAATGGCCGGCGCACTCAGACCCTTCATGCCTTTTTCGAGAATGAAGCCGCGGATCTTGCCGTCGTCGTCGCCGCCGACCACCTTGCCCCACACCACGAAGACGTCGGCGATGGGGGAGTTGGTGATCCACATCTTGTTGCCGGTCAGGCGATAGCCGCTGTCGGTTTTCACGGCGCGGGTTTCCATGTTGCCGGGATCCGAACCGTGGTTGGGTTCGGTCAGGCCGAAGCAGCCGATCCATTCACCGCTGGCGAGTTTGGGCAGGTACTTCTGCTTCTGTTCTTCGCTGCCGAATTCGTTGATGGGCACCATTACCAGCGAAGACTGCACGCTCATCATGGAGCGGTAGCCGGAGTCGATGCGTTCGATTTCGCGGGCGATGAGGCCGTAGCTCACATAGTTCAGGCCTGCGCCGCCATAGGCTTCGGGAATGGTGGCGCCCAGCAGGCCCAGTTCACCCATTTCGCGGAAGATGGCGGGATCCGTCTTTTCGTGGCGGAAGGCTTCGAGCACGCGCGGAGCAAGCTTGTCTTGTGCGTAGGCGTGGGCGGCATCGCGCACCATGCGCTCTTCTTCGGTGAGCTGGGCATTGAGGAGAAGCGGATCTTCCCAGTGGAAGGAGGGCGTCGAAGACATGTAGTGTTCCTGTAATCGGTTGATATGACGAGAATTCGTGAGGCAGCGCGGCGGGCCGCAGCCCGCCGGCCTTCAGCGTTGCGCCTGCTGACGGATGCCGCTGAGCGTCTGTGCCGGCGTGATGGCTTCCGGATCGAGCATGCAGTGCAGAATGGCGGGCTTGCCACTGGCGACGGCACGCTCGAAGGCCGGCGCAAAATCTTCGGTGCGTTCCACCCGCTCACCGTAGCCACCGAATGCCTGGGCGTACGCGGCAAAGTCGGGGTTGCGCAGGGAGGTGGCGGAAATGCGGCCCGGGTAATGGCGTTCCTGGTGCATGCGGATGGTGCCGTACATGCCGTTATCGATGATCAATACCACGATGGGCAGGTCGTACTGCACGGCCGTGGCGAACTCCTGGCCGTGCATCATGAAGCAGCCGTCGCCCGCAAAGCAGATCACGCTGCGGTCGGGGAAGATGCGCTTGGCACCCACGGCGGCGGGCAGCCCATAGCCCATGGAGCCGGAGGTCGGTGCCAACTGGGTGCCGTAGCGGGTGAAGCGACGGAAGCGATGCAGCCAGGTGGCGTAGTTGCCTGCACCGTTGCACATGATCGCATCGTCGGGCAGCACCTCGTTCAGATAGGCCATGATCGGGCCCATTTGCAGCGCGCCGGGGTGAGACACAGCGCCCGGATCGGTCCAGCTCAGATAGCTGGCGCGCATGGATTCGAGTACGGGGACCCAGGGGAGGGCTGCGGTCGGCGCCTGCAGCCCGGCCAGGGCCGCGCAGAATGCCTGCGGCGATACATTGACCGCTTCGTCGGCCACGTACACCCGGTTCAGCTCCGACGAGTCGGGATGCACGTGCACGAAATGCTGTCTCGGCACCGGAATGTCGAGCAGCTCGTAGCTCTGGCTGGGAATCTCGGAAAAGCGGCCGCCGACCATGAGGACGAAGTCGCTGTCGCGGATGAACTGCATGAGCTGCGGATTGCCACCCAGACCGACGTCGCCGATGAAGCACGGGTGCTGCGTGGAGAACAGCATCTGGCGGCGGAACTGCACGGCCACCGGGAGCTGCCAGGCTTGTGCGAAGGCCTCGAACTGGGCCACCGCCTCCGGGCTCCAGCGACTGCCGCCCAGAATCGCCACGGGCTGGCGAGCCTGCGACAGACGCTCGGCAATGGCCTGCATCTGTGCCGGCGCCGGAACGCTTTCGGGAACGCGGTAGTGCGGGGCATCGGGCACGGCCACGACTTCGGTGAGCATGTCTTCGGGCAGGGCGATGACCACCGGGCCGGGGCGGCCGGAGGTGGCCACGTGGAAGGCGCGCGAGATCAGTTCGGGAATGCGCTCGACCTGATCGATTTCGGTGACCCATTTGGCCTGGGTGCCGAATACCGCGCGATAGTCCATTTCCTGGAAGGCTTCGCGCTCGCGCATGCCGCGTTCGATCTGGCCCACGAAGAGGATCATGGGGGTGGAGTCCTGGCTGGCGATGTGCACACCGGCCATGGCGTTGGCGGCACCGGGGCCGCGGGTGACCATGCAGATGCCCGGCGCGCCCCTGAGTTTGCCATGCGCGTCGGCCATCATGGCGGCGCCGCCTTCCTGGCGACAGACCGTGACCTCGATCTGATGATCGTGCAGGCCGTCGAGCACGGCCAGGTAGCTTTCGCCCGGCACACAGAACACATGGCGCACGCCATGCGCGGCGAGCTGGTCGACCAGAATATGTCCGCCCATTCTGGCTGTGGGCGTGGTGGGAGTAGCGTGATTCATGGCTTCAAGGATATGTGCGCCCGCCGCACAAAGCAATTGATAAAATTGCACAATATCTTGCCATATTTTCAAGACCGCCACGGGCGTTGCGGCATTTTTCGGACATGAGAAACGGAATTCCCAATCTGGGTGCGCTGCAGGCGTTCGAGGCCACCGCCCGACTCGGTTCTTTTTCGCGGGCCGCCGACGAGCTGGCACTCACGCACAGCGCGGTCTACCGCCAGGTGGCGGGGCTGGAGGAGCGTCTGGGCGTGGCGCTGTTCACGCGGGTCAGGCGCCGGGTGGTGCTGACCGACGCGGGTGCCGAGTATGCAGCGCGGGTGCGCCATCACCTGGATCAACTCGAGAAGGACACCCTGGGTCTGATGTCTCGCTCAGGCCTGGGGCGCAATCTGCATGTCGCCGTTCTGCCCACGCTGGCAACGACCTGGCTGCTGCCGCGGCTGGCGGCCTTCGGACGTGCCCGGCCCGATGTCACCGTCAGCCTGTCGGTCCGCACGTTGCCCTTCCTGTTCAAGGATCATCCCTTCGATGCCGCCATCTACCATGCGGAGCGCATGTGGCCCGAGACGCGGGGCATCAAGCTGTTCGATGAGGTCGAACTTCTGCCGATCTGCGCACCCGCGGTGCTCGAGGCACAGAAGGCCGACGACCCCATGGCAGGCCTGGTGCACCTGCATACGACTTCCCGCCCTGATGCGTGGCGGCGCTGGTATCAGGCCCAGGGGCGCGATTATCCGCCGGCCATGAATGCCGGGCCTCGCTACGAATTGTTCACCATGTCGCTCGCCGCGGTCAGGCAGGGCATGGGGGTCGCGCTGGTGCCGCGCTTCCTGGTGCAGGAGGCCATTGTCGCGGGTGAACTGGTGATGCCGGCCGACGCGGGGCTCCAGGTCGAGGAGGCCTACTTTTTCAGCCACCCGGTCACGAACGAGCCCAGCGAGGCACTTCTGGCGCTGCAGAAGTGGCTGGCCAGGGATTGAGCTGGGGTAACATCGGCGTAGTGCCCGCCCCAGGCGTGGATCCTTTCGTGCTGTCCACCACCTCAGGAGTCGCCATGCGTCGCAGCTTCGCCAAGATCGCGGTTTGTTCATTTGCCAGCATGGTCTGGCACGCGCCCGCCCTGGCGGCGCAGGCGACCGTCGCCGCGGATTTGAACCCGGAAGCCGCGACCGTCGCGCACATCGAGTCCAGGCCCGTGGTGCGCGCCGAACAATACATGGTCACGGCCGCCAACCCCCTGGCCGTCGATGCGGGTGTCGAAATCCTGGAGCAGGGCGGGTCTGTCACCGATGCGGCCATCGCCGTGCAGCTGGTGCTGGGCCTGGTCGAACCGCAATCTTCCGGCTTGGGTGGCGGGGGCTTCGCTCTGGTGCACCGGGCGGGTGAGTCGGCCGTGCATGCCTACGACGGTCGTGAAACCGCGCCTGCAGCGGCCCGGCCGGACCGCTTCCTGCGTGATGGCAAACCGATGCCTTTCTTTGATGCGGTCGATAGCGGCCTGTCGGTGGGCACGCCGGGGCTGGTGCGCATGATGGCCGACATGCACGCACAGAATGGCAGGTTGCCCTGGGAGGCGCTTTTCCAGCCGGCGCTGCGTCTGGCCACTGAAGGGTTCCCGGTGTCGCCCCGCCTGCATGCGCTGCTGGGCAAGGCCGACACCCTGCGCGAGAATGCAGCCGCCGCCGCGTACTTCTATGACAGCGAAGGCAAGCCTTGGCCGGTGGGCCATGTGCTGCGCAACCCCGAGTACGCGCATGTCCTCGAGCGGCTAGCCACCGAGGGCCCTGACGCGTTCTACGAAGGGGCACTCGCCCGCGACATGGTGGCAGCGGTGGCCGGGCACCCGGTACCGGGCGACCTTGCTGAAAGCGATCTCGCCGGCTACAAAGCCCTGCGGCGCGAGGCGTTGTGTGCCGAGATCGGCGCCTACCGCTATTGCGGCATGCCGCCCCCCAGTTCGGGCGGGCTTGCGGTGCTGCAGATTCTGGCCTTCCTTGAGCGCAGTCCCATCGCACGATTGCGCCCGAACTCGGCCGAAGCCGTGCACTATTTTTCCGAGGCCGGGCGGCTGGCCTACGCCGATCGCGACGCGTACGTGGCTGATCCGGCCTTTGCGCGTGTGCCGATCCATGGTCTGCTCGACCCCGATTACCTGGCCTCGCGCGCTGCACTCATCCGCCCCGAGCGCTCCATGGGCCGCGCCGAACCCGGGGTGCCGCCCGGGCTCACCGAGGCGGCGCTTGCGCATTCGGCCATCGAACACCCGGCCACCACGCATCTGGTGGTGGCTGACCGTGAGGGGAACGCGGTGTCGATGACAACCTCGATCGAGTTCGTGTTCGGCAGCAAGATCTTCGTGAACGGCTACCTGTTGAACAACCAGGTCACGGATTTTTCCCTGAGTCCGCTTGACGAGGCCGGCCGGCCCGTTGCCAATCGGGTCGAGGCGGGCAAGCGTCCGCGCAGCTCCATGTCGCCCATGCTGGTGTTCAAGGACGGGCAG
>JAEZGR010000164.1 GCA_023437255.1 Pseudomonadota bacterium
CACCATGGCGCCCACGGCCGCATGCGTGAAGCCCATTTCGTATGCGGCTTCTTCGAACATCTTGAATGTGTCGGGATGCACGTATCGCGTGACCGGCAAATGGTGCGCCGACGGCTGCAGATACTGACCGATGGTGAGCATTTCGATGTCGTGCTCACGCATGTCGCGCATGACCTGAAGGATTTCCTCGTCGGTTTCGCCCAGGCCCACCATGAGCCCCGATTTGGTGGGAACCGACGGACAGAGCGCCTTGAACTCTTTGAGCAGCCTGAGCGAATGCAGGTAGTCGGCGCCCGGTCGCGCCTGCTTGTACAGCCGGGGCACGGTTTCGAGATTGTGATTCATGACGTCGGGCGGCTCGACCTTGAAGATATCGAGCGCGCGCTCCAGCCGGCCGCGGAAGTCGGGGACCAGGACCTCGATGCGAGTTTGAGGCGAATGTTGCCGGACTTCGCGGATGCACTCGGCAAAGTGCGCCGCACCGCCATCGCGCAGATCATCGCGGTCGACCGAAGTGATGACCACATAGGACAGGCGCATGGCACCGATGCTGCGGGCCAGGTTGGCCGGTTCGTTCACGTCGAGCGGATCGGGGCGACCATGGCCGACGTCGCAGAAAGGGCAGCGCCGTGTGCACTTGTCTCCCATGATCATGAAGGTGGCCGTGCCCTTGCCGAAGCATTCGCCGATGTTGGGGCAGGAGGCCTCCTCGCACACCGTGAACATGTTGTTTTCACGCAGGATGCGCTTGATATCGTGAAAGCGCGAACCGGGGGCGGCAGCCTTGACGCGAATCCATTCCGGCTTCTTGAGGCGCTCGGCCTGCACAATCTTGACGGGCAGACGCGAGGTCTTGTCGGCGGACTTCTGCTTGGCTGAGGGATCGTAAGTGGCGGGACGCACCGTCGGCTTGCGCTCGGTGGCCTGCTGGTCGAGAGTGGACATACGCTTCCTGGCTACGTGGAGTACCCGGCATTTTAACCCGCGGGCCCGGCCCCCTCATAATGCCCCCGCTGGCGGCAGGCTTTCAGGATGACGCGACACCGGCGCCGGCCAGATCGAACTGCGCGCACAGGCGGCTCACCAGTGCGTCGGCCGCCGCTTCGATCTTGCTGACCACCCCGCAGGTGCGCAGGTCGACCGTGGGCAGACCGGCATACCCGCAGGGGTTGATGCCATTGAATGGCGCCAGATCCATGTCGACGTTCAATGCCAGGCCATGATAAGCGCGACCGTTGCGGATCTTGATGCCCAGCGCCGCGATCTTGGCCAGCGCTTCGCCCCGGGGGTCGTAGCACGCACGTTGCGGGTCATACGGCACATAGACGCCGGGGGCTCCGTCCTTGCGGCAGGCTTCCGGCAGGCCCAGGTCGGCCAGCGAGCCGATCACGACGTCTTCGAGCTGGTCGACGTATTCCTTCACGTACAGACCACGGCGCCGCAGGTCGAACAGGCAGTAGGCAACGATCTGCCCGGGGCCGTGGTAAGTCACTTGCCCGCCCCGATCGCACTTCACCACTTCGATTCCGGCAGGATTCAGAAGGTGTTCCGGGCGCCCCGCCTGCCCCAGCGTGTACACGGGTGCATGCTCGACCAGCCAGATTTCGTCTGGCGTGTCGGCACCACGCAGTTCCGTGAATTCGCGCATGGCCTCCCAGACGGGCAGATAGGCCGCGCGCCGAGGCAAGAAGCGGACTTCCATGGCCTTACAGCACGACGCTGACGAACGGATGGCCGTGCAAGGCGCGGTAGATGGCATCGAGCTGCTCGCGCGAGGTGGCACGCACCGTGAACGTGACGCTGAGGTAGTTGCCACCCTTGCTTGCACGCATCTCCACGGTGGCGGCGTCGAAACCCGGATCGAACTGCAGCACCACTTCGGTGAGGGTCTGCGCAAACTCGGGGTGCGACTTGCCCATGACCTTGATGGGGAAGTCACAGGGGTATTCGATGAGGGACTCTTCGGGCGGAATTTCGTTCATGACGGGTTACAGAGAGGAATTGCCGGAGGGCGCTGCCGGACTCGAAGACGATGCCGCGAGCGTGGCGATGACCTGGTCATAGGCTTGACGCAGGCGGGCATATACCGGGCCCGGACGTCCGTCGCCCACGGCCTTGTCGTTGTAGCGCGTGATGGGCAACACTTCTTTGGTCGCCGATGTCAGCAAAAGTTCATCGGCCGTGGCGACTTCGTCGGCGCTGATGGAACGCGCCTCAAAGGGGATGCCGCAATCTTGTGCCAGCTCTTCCATGAAGCCGTAGCGGATGCCTTCGAGTATGAAGTGGTCGCGCACCGGCGCCAGCAGCGTGCCCTGGCGTACCACCCAGATATTGGCGGCGGAGGCCTCGGTCAGACGACCGTCACGAAACTGGATGACGTCGTCGACACCCGCTTCGACGGCGGCCTGACGCGCCAGCACGTTACCCAGCAACGAAATGGCCTTGATGTCGCAGCGCAGCCAGCGATGATCAGGGATGCCGATGGCACTCAGACCCTTTTCGCGCAGCGTGGCATCGGGTCGCTTGAAGGGCGAAACCATGCAGAACACCGTGGGTTCGACCCCCTTGGGAAAGGCGTGATCGCGACGTGCCACGCCCCGGGTCACCTGCATGTAGACCATGCAGTCGCCCAGCCCGGATCGCTGGATCAGGGTGTGGACGATGTCTTTCCAGGCTGCGCGATCATACGGATCGGCCAGGCCGATCGCCGCCATGCTGCGCTCGAGCCGGGCCAGGTGCTCGGCCATGCGAAATGGCCGGCCCGCATAGGCGGGCACCACATCGTAGATGCCGTCGCCGAAGATGAAGCCGCGGTCGAGTACCGGCACCTTGGCGTCGGCAAGCCGCACATACTGGCCATTCAGGTAGGCGACCGAATCAGGATTGACGTCTGGAATCATGTGAGGCTCATTCAAACAGCAGGCGGATCTTGTCGTACACACGGCTGAAGAACCCGGCCTGCGGGACGTCGGACAGCACGTGCAGGGTGTCGGTGCGCAGCACATGGCCATCGATCGACAGCGAGACGCGCCCCACCTGCGAACCCTTGGTGAGCGGCGCGATGAGCGGCTGGCGGTACTCGGCCAGCGGGCGGACCTGATCGGCCTTGCCCCGCGGCACGGTGACCCACACAGGAGAGGTGGATCCCAGACCCACCGTTTCGGCCTCGCCTTCCCAGACGCGGGCCGTGACCATGGCACGCTCGTTGTCGTACAGCTTGACCGTGTCGAAGTTCTGGAAGCTCCAGTTCAGCAGCTTCAGGCTGTTTTCGGCACGCGCGGAATCGCTGGCGGCGCCGACCAACACGGTGAGGATGCGGCGATCGTCGCGCTTGGCGGTGGCGATCAGGCAGTAGCCGGCCGACTTGGTATGGCCTGTTTTCAGACCATCGACGGTGCTGTCGGCCCACAACAGGCGGTTGCGGTTGTTCTGCTTGATGTTGCTGTACGTGTATTCCTTCTGGCTGTAGTAGTGCACGTACTGCGGAAAGCGGGTGATCAGGTTGGAAGCCAGCGTCGCCAGGTCACGGACAGTGGTGAGGTGGTCGGGGTGCGGCAGGCCCGGCGAGTTCTCAAAGCGCGTGTCGTTCAGACCCTGGCGCGCAGCCTCTTCGTTCATGAGCGCCACGAAAGCCGACTCGCTGCCCGCAATGGCTTCGGCGAGTGCGACCGTTGCGTCGTTGCCGGACTGCACGATGAGCCCCTGCAGCAGTTCGTGCACCGTAACCTGCGAATTCGGCTTGATGAACATGCGCGAGCCTTCGGTGCGCCAGGCGTTCTCGGACACATGCACGGGCTGCTCGAGGGTGAGACGCTTGGATTCCAGCGCCTCGAACACCAGATAGGCCGCCATGATCTTGGTCAGCGAGGCGGGCTCGATGCGTTCGTCGGGGTTCTGAGCCGCAATGATCTGGCCGCTGGTCATGTCGAGGCTGAGCCAGGCACGTGCCCCCAGGGCCGGTGCCGGCACGCTGGCCAGCTCCCCGACCTGGGTGATGGCGGGCGCACCGGCCACGGCGGCTGCGGGTGCCGGCGCGGGAGCGCTTTCTTGCGCGCTCACGAATGCCGAAGCCACGGCGAGCGTCAGTGCGGCGGCGACAGAAGAAACAGAGAAAAGGAATTTACGTGAGGAAGATTTCATTGGCATAGACAGGTTCGGACCCCTCAGAAGGGCAGCGCGAAGAAGGGCGCGCGCAAGGGACGAAGGAATGAGCTGCCCATTATGGCAGGGGGAAACTCATGGCGCCAGCGCGCGCAGGCTTTGTTGCACGAGTCGACGCAAGTCGATCAGGCGGCCATGAAAGAAGTGCCCGGCATCGGGCATGACGGTGATCGGCAGCTTGTGCTGGCGGGCGAAAGTCATGGCTTCGTCGAGCGGCACGACCTCGTCGGCCTCGCCGTGGATCACCACGGTGTGGTCGGGTACCGCGATGTCGCGGAAACGGAAGCGCTCGACGGCGGAACCGGCGAGCAGCAGCATGTCGGGTGTGCGAGCGCCCTGCTCGGCGCGCTCGGCGTACAGCTGGGCGGCAACCGAGGTGCCGAACGAAAATCCGGCAAGCACCCAGCGGCCGGCGGCCAACTCCGGATAGGCAGCTTCTAACTGCTCCACCACCGCGAGCATGTCGCGGGTTTCGCCGCGCGCGCTGTCGAATTCGCCTTCGGAAGCGCCGACTCCCCGGAAATTGGGGCGCAGCACCGCCAGGCCATGTTCGACACAGGCGCGCGAGATCGTGGTGACCACCTTGTTGTCGCGCGTGCCCCCGTGCAGCGGGTGCGGGTGCAGCACCAGCGCCCAGCCGCGTGTCTCGCCCGCGGGTTGATCAAACGCGCATTCAACGATGCCCGCCTCGCCACGAAAGGTGAGGGTTTGAGTACGAAGCTGCATGTTTCCAAATGAGTTATAACCAGATCAGCCATTTTACGCCACGCAGTTTCGCCACCATGCAAGCCGTTCCGCAACTCCCCCTGCCCATGCCTGAACGCATGCAGTCCCTGCTTCAGCAAGGCCTGCCGGAATTCCAACGTATCGAATGGGTGGGGCGCACCACCTCCACCAACGCCGACCTGATCGATCGGGCCCGGGCCGAATCCGGGGTCCTGGCCAGACCCTGGCTGCTGGGTGCCCACCTGCAGGAGCGAGGGCGAGGTCGCTCCGGACGAAGCTGGCAGAACCGGTCCGGTGCCAACCTGATGTTCTCGTGCGCATTCGACGTTTTCCTGCAGCCCGCCCAGTTGCCCAGCCTTTCGCCCTTCGCGGGCGTGGTGGCCAGCGAGGCGCTGCGCAGCATGATGACCGCCTCCAGCCGGTCACTGCTCACCATGAAATGGCCCAACGACATTCAGTGGCGTTTTGCCAAGCTGGCGGGCATATTGGTCGAAGCCACCCGCGCGGGCACCGCCAGGCTGGCGAACGACCATCATGTCGTCATCATCGGCATAGGCATCAACCTCGACGATGCGCGCGCGCTCAGCCGGTCGCTGAACCGGCAGATCGCCGACTGGTCGGAGGTTTCGAAAGAAGACAGTGCGGCCGCCCGGGTGCGGCCCGAGCAGATGGTGATGCGCATCGCACGCGCCTGGTACGAGGCAATCTCGGAGGTCAGTACGCAGGGCTTCAACAGCCTGCCGCAACGCTACGCCATGGTCGACGGCCTGGTCGGGCAACGCGTCGACATCATCGATGACGGCCGTGTGCTGAATACGGGCCATGCGGCCGGCATCGACCCCACGGGCCGCCTGCTGCTGCGCAACCCCGAAGGCGAGCATGCCGTGTCGGTGGGAGACGTTTCGGTGCGACCGTCATGACCGCCCCCTTCACCACGCTGCTGGTGGATGCCGGCAACACGAGAGTCAAGTTCGGATTGATCAGCCGGGGCGAGACGCGGCGCAAATCAGAAACGCTTGCACTCGCCCATGCCGACCTCGAGCAATTACCGCAGTGGCTGTCGAATGTGCAGCAAAAACCGGCACGTGCGATTGGGGTGAATGTGGCCGGTGACGCACTGGCCGTCCGAATCGACGCACTGTGCTCGCAGAGTGGCGCCGAAGGCATGCAGTGGGTGCACAGCACCCGCGAAGCGGTAGGTATCCGCAATACATACGAGGTGCCGGGACAGCTGGGCAGCGACCGCTGGGTCGCCTTGCTGGGGCTCGCCACCCATACCGCCGGTGCCGCCCTGCTGGCGAGTTTCGGTACGGCCACCACCATCGATGCATTGAGCGCCCCGGATACATCGGCGCGCCGCTTTGAAGGCGGGGTGATCCTGCCCGGCCCCGAGCTGATGCTGCGCGCCTTGGCCAACGGCACGGCACAACTGCCTTACGCGGAGGGTGAAGTCACGCCCCTGCCTCGCAATACGCACTCGGCCATACGCAGCGGCGTGGCGGCGGCTCAGGCCGGCGCCGTGCTGCGGCAGTGGCGGGCAGCAGCCGACGCGTTCGGCGCCGAACCGGAGGTGTTCTGCACAGGAGGGGGGTGGCCGCTGGTCGCCGCCGAAGTGAGTGCCCAGTTGGCGCGGCTGTATGCCGACCTGGGCCTGAAAGCACGGCCGGCGCGCTGGCTTGACGCCCCGGTTCTCGATGGTCTGGCCAGCCTGGCCCTGCAGCCCTGATCAACGTCGGGGCGGGCGGGGCGCTTGCGGCCCGAGGCCGAGGCCCTCAGGAACCCGCGCGAGCGGCGGGCCCGGCAAGCACCGGTTGGCCGAATTCGACAATATGCTGGTTGCGTTCGAGCAGGCGGCGGGGCGTGCGGCCTTCTTCGCTGGGCGGGGTGCCCATGAAACCCTGCCCGTAACCCAGTACGGCAATGTTGGCGAGCAGCACCAGTAGAAACAGAAATCGCATGTTCGCAGATCGCTCAAAAGGACAGGCTGCAGTGTAAAGCAGCGGACACCTCGTTGTTGCAAGGCCGATGCCCGGCCTCCCCGATTTTGTTACAGTATGCCGCGCGGCATGGGGCTTGCTCCGACGCCGCAATCCCGCCCAACACACTTCCTCTACAACGATGAAACCCATACGCAAAGCTGTCTTTCCCGTTGCAGGTCTCGGCACGCGGTTTCTGCCGGCCACCAAGGCCATGCCCAAGGAAATGCTGCCCATCGTCGACAAGCCGCTGATCCAATACGCCGTGGAGGAAGCGGTGGCGGCGGGCATCACCGATCTGATCTTCATCACCGGCCGCAACAAACGCGCCATCGAAGATCACTTCGACTCGATCCCGGAGCTTGAGGCCGAGCTGGCTGCCAAGAACAAGACAGCGTTGTTGGAGGTCGTGCGCAATGTGCTGCCGCCTCACGTGAACTGCATCTATACCCGTCAGCCTGCGCCGCTGGGCCTGGGCCACGCCGTGCTGTGTGCAGCACCCATCGTGGGCAACGAACCGTTTGCCGTGTTGCTGGCCGACGACCTGATCGATTCGCGCAACTCCGTCACGCAACAGCTGGTCGAGGCCGCTCATCAACATAATGGCAGCGTGCTGGCCATCCAGAAGATCACTCCGGATCACTCCGACCGTTACGGCATCATCAGTGGCTCGGCAGTCAACGAGCGCACCACCCGGGTCGAAGACATCGTTGAAAAACCGGCACCCGCCAACGCACCTTCAGATCTGGCGGTGGTGGGTCGCTACATCCTTGAACCAGAAATCTTCGAACATCTGCGCAAGACACAGGCAGGCGTCGGCGGCGAGATCCAGCTGACCGACGGAATCGCCGGCCTCATGCAGGCGCGCAAGGTGTATGGCTTTCAGTACGAGGGCGTGCGATACGACTGCGGGAGCAAGGAGGGCTTCTTTCAGGCCACGCTGGAGCTCGGCCGCAAGTATCACGGCCTCACGCCCTGATCGCTTTGTCCGCGTAGGGCCAGATACCCGTCCATCACGCGCTGGACCGCGCCGGCGTGCTTGCGTACCCAATATTCGGCGGCATCGCTCATCTGAGCCAGACGGCGTGGGTCGTCCATCAGCTGCAGCGCCATTTGCAGCGCGGCATCGGCAGTGGGCGCGCGCAGGGCGGCCCCCTCGTGAATGGCATCGTTCACGGCTTGCTCGAAGTTCTGCGTGTGGGGTCCGACAATGACCGGGACACCCACGGCACACGCCTCGATGAGATTGTGACCACCGAAGGGAGCAAAACTGCCCGCGACGATCGCCACCTGGCTTGAAGCGTAGTGGCGCACCATCTCGCCCACCGTATCGCCGAGTATGACCATGGCATCGCGTGCCGCCTTCACTGCGCTGGCGCTGCAGTCGCCGGCCCGCAGGATCTCTGAGCGGCGCACATAAGTCAGCTCGGAATCCTCGAGAACCTGCGCGGCGGCATCAAAGCGCTGCGGATGCCGTGGCACCAGCCTGAACACCACGGTATCGGTCAGTTCCTGCCCCTGGGCGCGCGCGCGCCGGATCTGCTTCTCGATGGCCTGCACGAACATTTCTTCTTCGCCTTCCCGCGTGCTGGCGATCGTGAGTATGCGTCGCTCAAGCGCCCCCGCAAACTCCTTGCCCTTGGCCACCTGGTCGGCGGGAATCCGCACGTCAAACTTGAAGTTGCCCGATACACGCACGGCGATGGCGCCGGCCTGCTCGAGCCGCTGGGCATCCTGCAGTGTTTGCGCATGCACCGCGGTGAGACCGGCGTAAGCCTCCTGCATGACCTTGCCCGCCCGCAAAACGGTGCGCAAGGCGTGGTCGGAAAAGCGCGCGCTGGCCAGCATCATGGGAACACGGCGCGAGCGCGCCGACGCCAGGAGATTAGGCCAGACCTCACGCTCGATGAGAATGCCCGTCACCGGCCGATAATGGTCAAGAAAACGCCGGGTTGCCGCAGGAAAGTCGTAAGGCAGCCACTGCTGCTCAAGCCGGCCCTCGGCAATCTCGGCCGCATACGCTCGGCTGCCTTCCTGGCGGCCGGTGACCGTGAGATGCGTGAGCAGGACCGACTCGCCTCGCTCAAGCAGTGCCCGGATCAGGGGCTGGGCGGCACGGGTCTCGCCGAGGCTGACCGCATGCACCCAGACGGGCGCCTTCAGCTTGGATGCTGCCGGATAGCGCCCGAACCGCTGCGCCGACATCACGCCCCACTCCCCGCCGGCGCGCCGCGCGCGCAAACCCATCCACGCCAGGAGAAAAGGCGAGAGGAGATAGATCAACAATGTATATACGAATCGGTTCAAAACCTGCCTTAGTCGCTGCGATCAGTTTTTCAGTCGACCACGCCTTCGTCGTCGAGCCCGGACAGACGCGGGGCATGAGCCGCATCGAAAGCAAGCGCCTGTTCCACTGCGCTCAGCACAGTTTCCGCGGAAGGTTCGGCCCCGCGCTCGCCGAGGCTGGCCGTATACGATGCCCCCTGTAGCGGCGTACGCACGGGTGTCGAGGCCTTGTAGATGCCAATGGTGGGCCGGCCCAGCCCGGCGGAAAGATGGGTCAGACCACTATCGAGGCCCACCATGATACGTGCCGCGGCAAGCACACGCGCAACCTGCTCCAGCGACATGCGAGGCAGGACTTCGGCGCCTGCGCGCCCGGCAATGAGCTGCCGCGCGCGTTCTGCTTCGCGTTCATTGCCGGCCAGCAGCTGAAGATTCAGGCCATGTGCGCTCAGGCGATCGAACACCGTGTGCCAGCTCTCGGCAGGCCAGAGCTTGTCGTCGCGGCTGGCCGACGGCATGATCACCGCACAGGGTTCGATCGTGGCGTCGGCGGTGAAGCGCTGGAGCCCGAAATCGGGTTCGCCTTCGTACTGATATCCAAACACGGACGCCGCCAGGGTACGTTGGCGGGTCACGGCCGGCTGCCAGAACTCGACCGTGTGGCGCACGTCGTAAAAGAGTGAGGCCAGAGGCTCGCGTGCCGAGCGGAGATCGAGGCCGTGACGTTCGCCGTGCGTCTGGCGCACGATCCACACCGATTTCATGAGGGCCTGCATGTCGAGCACGATATCGTAGCGACGCGACCCGAGCTCGCGCCGCAGGGCGGCCCGTTCCTTGCGAGTCTGCGGCGCCCACCAGCTCTTGCGCCAGCGGCGGTGAGCAATGGGAAGGACCTCGTGGACCGCAGGATGCCAGGACGGCACCTCCGCGAAGCTCTCTTCGACGATCCAGTCGATCTGAGCATCGGGGACGTGGCGCGCAATGTCGCTGATGGCCGGCAGCATATGAACCAGGTCACCGAGCGAAGAGGTGCGGACGATCAGAATTCTCTTCGTCATGGCGGAATTATAGAAGTTACCGGACCCAACGGGCCGCTTTGTCGCGACAGCCGCAGGCCGGCTTCCCGCTCATGGCTTTTTCTTCTTCCATTCCCAGACGGCCAGACTCGCGCCGCTGGCGCAGATCACGGCGATGCCCAGCCAGCTGACGGCGTCAGGGAAGTCGCCCCAGATGAACCATCCCAGCGCTGCGGCGGCAACGATCTGCAGATACACAAAGGGTGCCAGCAGCGAGGCCGGCGCATAGCGGTAAGCCTGGATCTGCAACAAGTGGCCCGCTGCGCCAAAGACGCCGGTGCCGAACAGCACCGCCCAATGCAAGAGGTCGAAGCTGCTCAGAACCGGCAGCGCCTGAGGCAACAGAAAGGGCATGGTGGTGCTCAGCACCACCGTACCGACGCCGCCACTCCAGATCAGAGTGGTGAAGGGATCATCGACGGCGACCCTTCGCGTCACCATGAATTGCGCCGCAAAGGTACAGGCTGTCGCCAGACCCCATGCGACCCCGACGGGATCGAGCCCGGCACCCGGCCGAATGATGACCAGCACGCCTGAAAAGCCGACTGCGGCGGCCAGCCAGCGCGACATGCGCGGCGGCTCCTTGAGCAGCCAGGGTGCAAGCGACAGCACTATGAGAGGCGCAAGAAAATTGATAGCGGTGGCTTCCGCCTGCGGAAGGTAGCTCAGGGTCTTGAAGAAGCACAGCGTGGCAAACAGCATGATCACGCCCCGCATGAACTGCGCCCTGGGGCGCACGCTGCGCAGGACACGCGGCCCCTTCACGGGCAGGACAAGACCCAGCACAAGCACCAGATGCACGGAATAGCGCACCCAGCTCAGCACCCACAGCGAGACGCCCGCGGCCATGACCCATTTGCCGCTGGCATCGAGCGTGGAAAGTGCCCACGTGGAAAGGATGAGCGTGATGATGCCGGCCAGCGGCCGGACGCCCGGTGCGGTCAGAGAACGCGATGCGGCGGCTGCAGCAGCCGGGGAGTTACGTGACATGAAGAAATGGGTGGCGGATGATCAGCCGCCGGAAGGCGTTCCCGGCTCCGGCAGTTCGATGAGCTCGGATTTGAACAGTGCCCGGCGCTCGACATAGTTGGCGGCATTACGGCGCAGGTTGGCCACATCTTCGTCGCTGAGCGTGCGCACCACTTTTGCGGGCGCGCCGAGAATCAGGGAGCGATCGGGAAAGACCTTGCCTTCGGTGACGACGGCCCCGGCACCCACCAGGCATTCACGCCCGATGACGGCATTGTTCAGCACAACCGCCTGAATGCCGATGAGCGAACCATCACCCACCGTGCAGCCGTGCAGCATGGCCTGATGGCCGACGGTGACATTGCGGCCCAGCGTGAGCGGACAGCCCGGGTCGGTATGCAGCACCGCGCCTTCCTGGACGTTGGTGCCCTCACCCAGCACGATCGGCTCATTGTCGCCTCGCAACACCGCGCAGGCCCACACGCTGGTATCGGCCGCCATGCGCACGTCGCCGATGACCACCGCCTCTGCTGCCACGTAGGCGCTTTCGTCGATCTGGGGTGTCTTGTTTCCGAGCCGATAACGGGTCATTGCTGGGTTTCCTGTTCCACACTGAACTGCGCGGATGATCGTAGCACAGTGACAGCAGTATCAGGCGGGTTTCCACCCCTGAATGAACGCAGACACGGGCTGGCGGCGACCGCCCGCCTTCTGCAGCTCGAGCAACCGCAGCACGCCGGAGGCGGTGGCGATATCGATGCCTGCGGGTGCGACCCTCACAATCCCGCCAGGCGCCACGTCTGCAGACTCATCGAGGGCCTCTGCCGCCCAGACCTTGACGGGCTGATCGAGCCCGGGCAGCTGCATGGAGGCGCCCGGAACGGGGTCGAACGCGCGGACACGCCGGGCCAGTTCAGCGGCCGGCCGGGAAAAATCGAGCGGCGATTCGGCCTTGTCGAGCTTGGCGGCGTAGGTCACGCCCTCGGCCGGTTGCGGTTCGGCCTGCAACTGTCCGCTTTCCAGCCGGGCAACCGCATCGATGATCGCGTCAGCGCCGGCCTGTGCAAGTTCATCGTGCAGCTGCGCCGCGGTGTGCGTGGCGCTGATGGGCAGTTCACGCTTGAGCAGCATGTCCCCCGTATCGAGCCCTTCGTCCATCTGCATGATGGTGATGCCCGTCGCGGCGTCACCCGCTTCGATTGCACGCTGAATCGGCGCCGCGCCGCGCCAGCGCGGCAGAAGACTGGCATGAATATTGAAGCAGCCATGCCGCGGCAGATCGAGCACCCAGCGGGGCAGGATCAGGCCGTACGCAACCACCACCATGAGATCCGGTCGCGCCTCCTCGAGCGCGTCGCGCGCGGCCTTGGCTTCTTCGGGCTAACGACCGTCGAGCCGCAGACTGCGCGGCTGACAGACGGCAATGCCATGTTCTAGCGCGACCTGTTTGACCGCGCTGGGACGCAGCTTCATGCCTCGGCCGGAGGGCCTGTCGGGCTGGGTGAGAACCAGGGGAATGTCGTGCCCCGCCGCGAGCAAAGCCTTCAGCGCCGCCGCGGCAAACTCGGGCGTTCCTGCAAATACGATGCGCATGGATGGTGTCAGGCCCGGACGGCCTCGCGTTCCTGCTTGCGCAGCTTGGTACGGATGCGATTCTGCTTCAGGGGCGACAGATACTCGACGAATACCTTGCCCATGAGGTGATCCATTTCGTGCTGCACGCAGACGGCAAGCAGGCCGTCTGCGTCGAACTCGTACGTTTCGCCCTGCTCATTGAGGGCACGCACACGGATCTGCGCGGCACGCTCGACCTGGTCGTAGACGCCAGGCACCGAGAGGCAGCCTTCTTCGTAGACCTGCACCTCTTCGCTCTTCGAGATGATTTCGGGATTGATGAGAACGCGCAGCTCGTTGCCGTTTTCGGAAACGTCGATGACGATGACACGTTCGTGCACATCGACCTGCGTGGCGGCCAGGCCTACCCCCGGAGCGTCGTACATGGTTTCGGCCATATCACGGACCAGCTGGCGGATGCGGTCGTCGACCTCGGCCACGGGCTTGGCCACCTTGTGCAGGCGCGGGTCTGGGTATCGGAGGATGGGAAGCAAAGCCATTGAAAAGCCCTTATCACTGTAAGCTCTTATTGTAAAACACATTTCATGCCGGGCGCGACAAACTCGACCACCCTGGTCGCCCCGCCGCCCGGCGCCATGGCACACTACAGCATGCTCGACGAACGAACTCAGGAAGAACTCAGCGGCTGGCTGCGACTTGCACTGGAACCAGGCCTGGGGCGCGCGACCGGCAGGCAGCTGCTCGGCGCGCTTGGCCTGCCCCATCACGCCCTGGCAGCGGGGCCGGCCGCACTGGCGCGCCACCTGCCTTCCGATTTGGCAGGCCGCCTGGCTGCGCCCCCGCAGGCCGACGTTCAGGCCGGCATCGAGCGCGCCCTGCACCTGCTGGCGCAGCCCGGGCATTGCCTGATTACGCTCGCCGACCCGCACTACCCACGCTCCCTGTTCGACAGCCCTGACCCGCCTTTAATGCTTTTCGTGCGCGGCGATCCGCAGTGGCTGCGACGACCCGCAGTGGCCATCGTGGGCGCCCGCAATGCCACGGGCGGCGGCTGCGACAACGCGCGCGCCTTCGCCCGCTATCTGGCCGGCAAAGGCTGGGCGGTTGTAAGCGGCCTCGCGCGTGGCATCGACGCCGCCGCTCACGAAGGCGCCCTGCTCGCCGGCCCCGATGGGGGCGGCACGATCGCCGTATTGCCCGGTGGACTCGACTCGATCTATCCGCCCTCGCATGCACAGCTGGCCGAACAGATCGCCGCCCACGGCGCCCTGGTCACCGAGTACCCGCCCGGCACGCCGGCACAGCCCTTTCGCTTTCCCGACCGCAATCGCCTGGTGGCAGCCCTGGCTCGCGGGGTGCTGGTGGTCGAGGCGGCGGCCCAAAGCGGTTCGCTCATCACGGCCCGACTCGCGCTCGAGTGCGGTCGCGAGGTGTTCGCCATTCCCGGTTCCATTCATGCACCGCTGGCGCGGGGCTGTCATGCCCTCATACGACAAGGTGCCAAACTGGTCGAACAGGGCAGCGACATCGAAGAGGAACTGCTGCGCACTGGCCCCACCCCGCCCGCTCCGTCGGCCGACAGGGCCACCGCCAGCGAAATCGATGTACCGGGCTGGCTCGCCGCACGCGAAGACACCGGCACCGCCAGCCCTGCCGCCCCCGCCGCGCGACGCCCTGCCAATCGCATGCTCAAGGACCCAACGGTGCTGCGGGTGCTCGATGCCCTCGGGTATGAACCAGCCGGGGCCGATCAGCTGTGTCGGCGCAGTGGGCTGGAATTCTCGCGGGTCGCCACCGTGCTCACCGAGCTTGAAATGAACGACATTGTTCAGCGGCTTGAGGACGGCCGCTACCTGCGTCGCCAGCAGGGTATTATTTACGGTTAGGTTCAAGCCAGGAGACACAATGCCTACGCCCGCAAAAGTAAAGATTGTTGAAGTATCGCCGCGCGACGGCCTGCAAAACGAGAAGCAGTTCATTTCCACCGAGGTCAAGGTTGAGCTCATCAACCGGCTTTCGGAAGCGGGCTTCCAGAACGTCGAAACCACCTCGTTCGTTTCCCCGAAGTGGGTGCCGCAAATGTCCGACGCCGCCGAGGTCATGGCCGCGATCACCCGCAAGCCCGGCACGCTCTATTCGGTACTGGCCCCCAACATGCGCGGCTTCGACGGCGCCCTGGCCGCCGGTGCGGGCGAGGTCGTGATTTTCGGCGCCGCCAGCGAGGCTTTCTCGCAGAAGAACATCAATTGCAGCATTGCCGAGTCGATCGCCCGCTTCGAACCCGTGGCGGAAGCGGCCAAAGCGGCCGGCCTGCGCCTGCGGGGCAGCATCAGCTGCGCGCTCGGCTGCCCCTATCAGGGCGAGGTCAGCCCGGCCGCCGTCGTCGACGTGGCGCGGCGCTATCTCGAACTGGGCTGCGACGAGATCGACGTTGCCGACACGATCGGCGTGGGCACGCCCGTGCGGGTCGACCGCGTCATGAAGGCGGTGACCGAAGTCGTCGACCCCGCACGCATCGCCGGCCACTTCCACGACACCTACGGTCAGGCCCTGGCGAACATTCTGGCATCGCTTCAGGCGGGTATCTCGATCTATCACGCCTCGGTGGCAGGCCTGGGCGGCTGCCCCTACGCCAAGGGCGCCACGGGTAACGTCGCCACCGAAGACGTGCTCTACATGCTTCACGGCATGGGCATCGAAACGGGCGTCGATCTCGACGCCGTGGTCGATATCGGTCAGTGGATCTCGGGCCACCTCGACCGCAAGGCCGTAAGCCGCGCCGGCAACGCAATCGCGGCTCGCCGATCTGCCTGACGGGCCGGCCGAACATTCATGCTCGGTTCCAAAGGCCCCGACGAAGAAGAACACCGCAAGCTGCTGGCGGAAATCGGGCCGTTGCCCATCGAAGGCCCGGCCTGGCCGCGCTGGGTGGTGGTGGTGGCCTGGGTCGTATTGGGCGTGGTGGTGCTGCGACTGGTCAGTACCGCCACGAGCCCGGCCGGCGAACTGGCCGGCACGGCCGTCAAGGCCAGCATCGTCCTGTGCGTGGTCGGGCTGGCCGTACTGGCGCGCTACATGCACACCTCGGTCACGCGCATCACCGAGAAGGGCATTGAGCAGACATGGCTCGGTCGCCGCGAGGTGGCCTGGCACGACATTTCGTTTGCCAAGTTCATACCGCTGATTTCTTCTAAGAAGCTGATCTGCTTTACCGCGCGTGGCAGGCCGGTGACCTTTCAGGCCGGCAGCAAGGAGCTCGAGATCGCCTTCGCGCGCATCTCCCTGGTGTACCGGCGCCGCTGAAGGCACTGGGCGCCGATGAAGACACCGGCTGCGTATGGGGCAGCCGGCTCACGCGGGCCTGTGGGCCCGCACGGAGTACACGGAATCCGCTCAGCGGATCGGAAGCGCGTACATCAGGCCGCCTTCTGTCCAGAGTGCGTTGAGGCCGCGCTGGATCTTCAGGGGGCTGCCCTGCCCGACATTGCGTTCGAAGCTTTCGCCGTAGTTGCCGACCTGCTTGACGATGTTGTAGGCCCAGGCTTCGTCGAGGCCGATATTGGCTCCGGCTCCGGGCGCCACGCCCAGCAGGCGACGCACATCAGGGCTGTTGCTCTCGCGCATTTGATCGACGTTCGACGAGGTGACGCCAAGCTCTTCGGCAGCCACCATGGCGTGCAGCGACCACTTCACGATATTGAGCCACGCATCGTCGCCCTGGCGCACGAAGGGCCCGAGCGGTTCCTTGGAAATGATTTCGGGCAGCACCACGTAGTCGTCGGGATTCTCGAGCCGGGAAATGCGGATCGAGGCCAGGCCCGAGGCATCGGTCGTGAACACGTCGCAGCGACCGCTTGCGAAGGCACTCACCACTTCGTTGAACTGGTCAAACACCACCGGCTTGTAGGTCACGTTATTGGCGCGCGCCCAGTCGGCCATGGTGTTCTCGTTGGTGGTGCCCTGCTGCATGCACACCGAGGCATCGCTGAGTTCTTTGGCGCTCTTCACCCCCAGCGACTTGGGAACCAGAAAGCCCTGGCCGTCATAAAAGTTGATGCCGGCGTGGATGACACCCAGCGATGTGTCGCGCGACTGCGTGACGGTGGTGTTGCGTGCGAGCATGTCGATCTCGCCCGATTGCAAGGCCGTGAAACGCTGCTGTGCATTCAGTGGCACCGCCTTGAACTTGCCGGCGTCGCCCAGCACCGCAGCCGCCACCGCGCGGCACACGTCGACGTCGAGGCCCTGCCATACGCCTTTGCTGTCTGGTGCCGAAAAACCCGCAAAGCCGGTGGTGACGCCGCACAGAAGCTCGCCGCGTTTGCGCACGTTTTCGAGTGTATCGGCCTGGGCAGCGCCCAGGCT
>JAEZGR010000244.1 GCA_023437255.1 Pseudomonadota bacterium
CGCTCATGGCGTAATCGAGGTAGCTGAGCCGCATTTCCTCTTCGAGCGATATCGGAAGCGTCTCCTTGGCAAATGAATCCATGGATGCTGAGTCTCTTTCTCTTGAAAAACGTGAATACGGCCGCACGCGGGCGAATAGTAGATTCTATCATCTGCGACCCATTCCCTTACAGTGTGTACGCCTTTGTCGCCCGGCGGCGGACCGAATTTGTGCGACTTTATGCTCACTTATGCTTGTTGCCCAAAACCAACAAGTACGCCGACCAACATGGATAAATCTACCCATATCGGCGGGTTAGGCCGGCTTGGCTGAAACAAGGGATGCGAAATGCCGTAAGATTCGGCCTAACACGCATGAAACCCAGCGCAATTCTTTGACTAGATCATCGCGTTGCTATACTGGCTCCGTTTTCTTGATATGCGGCGGGGGTTCGCTGCGGTCACTTACCAGCATTTAGCTCAAACGAGGAGAAACATGAATAAACCCTCCAAAATCGCATTGGCACTCGCTTTCGCGGCCGCTACCGCTTCCGGTGCAGTCTCCGCACAAACTGTCGACAACTGGCAGAACCCGTTCGGCGACGTCTGGATGAACGGCACTAACGAACTCTGCTGGCGCAACGCTTTCTGGACACCCGCCACCGGTATCGCCGGCTGCGACGGCGTGCCCGTTGCCCAGTCGCAGGTCGTGGCTCCCACCGCCACCAAGGTTGTCCTGAATGCCGACACGTTCTTCGACTTCGACAAGTCCACGCTCAAGCCCGAAGGCCGTCAGGTCCTCGATCAAGTGGCCGCTCAAGTTGAAACACTGAACCTCGAAACCCTGATCGCCGTCGGCCACACCGACTCGATCGGTACCGAGCAGTACAACCTGGGTCTGTCCGAGCGCCGCGCCGCTTCCGTGAAGAACTACCTCGTCAGCAAGGGCATCCCTGCCGACCGTATCTACACCGAAGGCAAGGGCGAAGCCAACCCCATCGCCTCGAACGCCACTCGCGAAGGTCGTGCACAAAACCGTCGCGTGGAAATCGAAATCGTCGGTACCCGCAAGTAATTCGTAAGGCCGCGATCTCGCGGCTTCACGTCTACAATAGGGGCTCCGCTTTGCGGGGCCCTTATTCATTTGTTCGAAGGCATCACGATGAACGTCACCGCGCAAAAATCAGACTCCACTCATAATGCAGACCAGGCCGAGCTCGATAAGTTCAGTGCCCTGGCGTCGCGGTGGTGGGATCCTGAAAGCGAATTCAAGCCATTGCACGCCATCAACCCCTTGCGTCTGGGGTGGATACGGCAATATGCGGGTTCGCTGGCCGGCAAGAACATACTTGATGTCGGCTGCGGCGGCGGCATTCTATCTGAAAGCATGGCCGCCGAAGGTGCAAACGTGACCGGTATCGATCTGGCCGACAAATCCCTCAAAGTGGCGCGCCTGCACGGGCTCGAATCCGGCGTGAAGGTGGATTATCGGCTCATCAGCGCCGAAGACATGGCACGACAGCACCCGGGCCAATACGACATCGTGACCTGCATGGAAATGCTCGAGCATGTGCCCGACCCCGGTTCGATCGTTCAGGCTTGCAGCACGCTGGTCAAGCCAGGTGGATGGGTGTTCTTCTCGACCATCAACCGCAATCCCAAGTCGTTTCTCTTTGCCATTGTCGGGGCCGAATACGTGCTGCGCCTGTTGCCGCGCGGCACCCACAACTTCGAAAGCTTCATCAAACCCAGCGAACTGGCAGCGGCGGCACGTCGTGCCGACCTCTCGGCCCAGGCATTCGCCGGCATGGAGTACAACCCCCTCACCCAGATCTATTCGATTTCGGGCGACACCTCGGTCAATTACCTGTTCGCCACGCGCAAGGAGGAATCCGCTCAATGAACCGGCTCGTTCTGTTTGATTTCGACGGTACCCTTGCCGATACCGCACCCGACCTGGGCGCAGCCGCAAATGTGCTGCGTACACGCCGAGGCCTGCCGGAACTGCCACTCGAGGCTTACCGCAATCACGCGTCGCATGGCGCTCGCGGCCTGCTCAGGGTCGGGCTCGACATGACTCCCGAACATCCTGAATACGAATCCGCGCGCACCGAGTTCCTTACGGAATACGAACAGAACATGACCCGGCACACCACCCTGTTCCCGGGCATACGACAACTATTGTCGGCCCTGCAGGAAGGCGGCTATACCTGGGGTATCGTAACGAATAAGGTCGAATACCTGGCCATGCCACTGGTCACGTACCTGGGTCTTGATCAGCACTGCGCCATCACGGTGGGCGGCGACACTACACCGCACCCCAAGCCCCACCCTGCCCCCCTGCTGTTTGCGGCAGAACGCACGGGCTTCGCTCCGAACAACGCAATCTACATCGGCGACGACGAGCGCGATATCATTGCCGGGCGTGCGGCCGGCATGGCCACCGTGGTGGCGGCCTACGGCTATTGCGGTGAATCCACCGCACTGAGCGACTGGGCGGCCACCGCAATCGCGAAGCAACCCGATCACCTCTTCCAGGTCATCGAAGACTGGGCGCGCGGTTAAGCGCCGCCCCGTCGTTAGCCTGGGCCTTACTCAATACGGTTCTGAAGACGGATCGGTGGATCACCGGCCTGATACGAGCCGGCCGCCGTGAACAACACATCGGTCGATGAGTTCAGCGCGGTTTCGGTCGAATCCTGCAGCACGCCGATCACGAAACCGACCCCCACCACCTGCATCGCCACGTCGTTCGAAATACCGAACAGGCTGCAAGCCAGCGGAATGAGCAGCAACGATCCGCCTGCCACACCGGCCGCGCCACAAGCGCACACAGATGCCACGACGCTCAAAAGCAGCGCGGTAAACAGATCGACCTCAATGCCCAGCGTGTTGACCGCTGCCAGCGTAAGCACCGTGATGGTGACCGCAGCCCCTGCCATATTGATGGTCGCGCCCAGGGGAATCGACACCGAATAAGTTTCTTCGTGCAGCCCAAGACGCTTGGCGAGACGCATGTTCACAGGGATGTTTGCGGCGGAACTGCGGGTGAAGAACGCGGTCACAGCGCTTTCACGCAGACAGGTAAACACCAGCGGATACGGGTTGTGGCGCATCCTGATGAACACGATGAGCGGATTGACCACCAGGGCGATGAAAAGCATGCAGCCAAGCAGCACCACAAGCAAGCGGACATAGCCTGCCAGCGCACCCAGGCCGCTATCTGCCACAATCGCGGCGACCAGACCCAGAATACCCAGCGGGGCCAGGCGAATGACCCACTGCACGATATAGGAT
>JAEZGR010000021.1 GCA_023437255.1 Pseudomonadota bacterium
CCACCAGGCTGTCTTCGCCCTCTTCCACTGTTCCATGAAAGATTCCATGGGTGGAATCGAACTGCGAAAGATAGGTCATGGTGGCGAGGTCGGAAGGCTCATTGATGGCCACGACCCTGATGAGATCGCCCAGGGCCGACTCGTGCAGGGCCCTGAGCACGCAACGGCCGATGCGCCCATAGCCATTGATGGCAATGCGTAGCGGTGCGTGAGTCGCCCAACGGTGTGCGGTACGGTTCATGTGTATGCCGAAGGAGTGAAGCGAAGAATCGTTCACACATGATAACGCCGCGGCAGGAACGTAGCCTGTCACGGGGCCTGGGCTGGCCCCGCCCGGGCTTGTCAGTATTGGTAGCTGTAGTTCAGCTGCAGCACGTTCAGGCCCGGATTCGGGCGTTTGATGCCGGCATTCGAGTAATGCGAGTACCTGAGGCTCAGCCGGCTGCTCTGGTTCAGATGCATGCCCATGCCGATGTGGTCGCCAAACTGGAAGGCCGTGCTGATGGTCTTGTCGGCGAAACGCGTGCCCGAGAACGCATTGGCGCCCACGCCGGCTTCGATGTAGTAACGATCCGCCCAAGTCCAGCGCAGCAGCGGCGTGGCGCTGAACTGCCATACGCTGTTGGGATCTCGCGAACCCGTGGCATGCCAATAGGCCACACCCAGTTCACCGAGCAGGTCAAGGCGGCTGCCGCCTTCGAAACGGTATGTCCAGAACGAAGGTGATTCCCAGGCGAGTTCGGCCCGCCCGTAGTGTTCTCCCACCCCCAGGCGGACGCCCACCGAGGGCGAATCATAGAGCGCTTGCGCACTTGCGGGTGCGGCCAGGGCGACCAGGACGGCGGCAAGGCCTACCGCCATGCTGCGTGTGTGTGCGATTCGACGTTTCATTGACTACTCTTCTTATTGGTTGATGCCATGCCGTTCAAGGGAGACACCCCGGAAAGCGAACGATGTTACTCCTCTTTCGGGGGCACTGTAGTCCCACAGACAGCGGATGCTCGTTCGAACCGCACCACGAATGCGTCATGAATCCAGCCGGCTGCCGCCGTGTTGGCTCGAGGGGCCACCCGGCACAGCATTCGCCGTGCCACGAGCAGCCGGAGCGGCAAGATTCAATGCCGCTCAGCCCGCCTCGAAGCCAGCCACAGCAACATGCAGTCGCGGGCACGTTCACGCAAAAGCGAGTCGGCCTGCTCACATGCCTGTGCCAAAGTCATTGGGCCCGACACCACACTGAAGGCGGCGGTGATTCCCGCCTCGTACAAGGCTTCGTACCCCTCGCCCAATGAGCCGGCGAGCGCAATGACCGCCGCCCCATGCTGCCTGGCGTGGCGCGCCACACCTGCGGGCGTTTTGCCCAGCAGTGTCTGCCTGTCCATCCGCCCTTCGCCGGTGAACACGAGTTGTGCACCCTGCAGGGCAGTGTCGAGCTGGGCGAGCTCGGCAATGAGCTCCACGCCCGGGCGAAATCGGGCGTCGAAAAAGGACTTGATCACAAACCCCAGGCCGCCTGCAGCGCCGGTACCCGACGTATTGACCTCGTCGCGCCCCGATTTGGCTGCACAGACCTTTGCGAAATGAGCAAGCGCCCGATCGAGATGCGCCACATCGTCGGGCGAGGCACCCTTCTGAGGACCGAAGATCGCGGCTGCGCCTCGTTCGCCGCACAGCGGATTATCGACGTCAACCGCGATCTCGAACTGAACCTGCGACAGACGCGGATCGAGATTACCCAGGTCGATACTCGCAAGGCGGTGTAAAAAACCCCCGCCGGGCGGCAGTTCGCCCCCTTCTGCGTCGAACAGGTGGGCGCCCAGCGCCTGGAACAGCCCTGCACCGCCGTCGGTGGTGGCACTGCCGCCCAGCCCCAGAACGATGCGTCGTGCACCGGCATCGAGGGCATGACGCACCAGTTCTCCCACCCCGAAGGTGGAGGCGCGCAAGGCATTGCGGGCTTCTGGCGCGATACGTTCCAGGCCGGCTGCTTCGGCCATTTCAATGAAGGCGGTCTGGTCACCCAGCCAGCCCCAGGCGGCCGCGCATGCCTGGCCATTGGCATCGCGTACGGTAGCCGTGCGACGCTCGCCCCCGGTAGCGGCCAGCACGGCATCGAGAGAGCCCTCGCCGCCGTCTGCCATGGGAATGCGCACCACGTCAGCGTGTGGTGCCGCCTGAAGAACGCCCGCGGCGATGGCCTCGGCCACCCCCGCCGCACTCAGACTTTCCTTGAATGAATCGGGCGCCACGACGACCCGCAGGCCTTGCCCAGAACTCATGCGCCACCTTCTGCTGAAGCCGCGCGGCCTCCGGCCAGCACATTGCGCGGCCGGCCTGCGACGAAGGCTTCGACGTTGTCGATCAACTGATCGGCCAGCGTTTGAGCGGCCTCGGCGCTGGCCCACGCGACGTGCGGGGTGAGAATGAAATTGGGCAGATCGAGCAGCTGCATGAGCGGGTGGTCGGCGGGTGGCGGCTCAGGGACCGTGACGTCGAGCCCGGCACCACTGATCTGGCCGCTGCGCAGCGCCTTGGTGAGCGCGTGATCGTCGATGAGCGCGCCGCGGGCGGTATTGATGATGAGCGGCTTGCGCTTCATTTGCGCGAATTCGGCTTCACCCAGCAGATGATAGGTGTGCGCATTGAGCGGGCAGTGCAGTGTGATGACGTCGCTTTCCGCCAGAATGGTCTCGAACGGCGTATAAAGCGCCCCCATGTCGCTGCGGCCCTTGTGTGCAGCGAAGCGCACATTCATGCCCAGGGCGCGCCCGATCTGCGCCACGGCCTGGCCAAGCGAGCCGGCACCCACGATGCCGAGATTGGCGCCCGCCAGATCACGGATTGGATAATCAAAGTAGCAGAATTGCGCAGCTTCCTGCCAGCGCCCCGCCTGAACCGACTGACGGTACGGAAGGATGCTTCGTTGCAAGGCGAACATGAGCGCGAACACGTGCTCGGGTACCGTGCGTACGGCATAGCCGCGTATGTTCGACACAACAATGCCCCGCTCCTCGCACGCCGCCAGATCGACATTGTCGCTACCCGTCGCTGCCAGTGCGATCATTTTCAGGCGCGGCGCCGCGGCAATCTCGGCCGCACCCAGGCGCACCTTGTTGACGATGACGATGTCGGCATCTGCAATGCGCTGCGCGGCCTGTTCGGGCGAGGTGCGAGCATGGGTCTCGAGTGTGTGGGCAAAACCGGGGGTACGCAGGACTGTCTGGGACGAGATCGTGTCACGATCCAGGAACACGACCTTCAGGGGGGCTTGGGACATGTGTCTCCTCTTATTCGTATATAAGTTGAATGATGCAGGACCTGCTGATCCGATATAGTAATAGCTTTGAACGGTCGTCGATGTTCACGCGGCGGGCGAACTCCTACTTTTACGGAACACCCCATGAGCAGCAACCGCCTTCCCCCCGTTTATTACCCTCTCACCGATTTCTTTCGCAACCCGGATCGCGGTTTTTTCAGGCTCTCCGACGACGGCAACTGGCTGTCGTACATGGAGCCTGTTTCGTTCGACGACAGCCCCGCCCGCATGAACATATTCGTACAGGCGCTCGATGGCAGTGACCCCGTGGGCGAACCCCGTTGTCTCACACGGGAAACAGAGCGCGATATTGCCGAGTACTACTGGAAGGGGTCCAACACGCTGCTGTATGCCAAGGATTTTGGCGGCGACGAGAATTTTCATGTGGTGGCGATCGACGTTGCCAGCGCAACGGTGTCCGATCTGACGCCCTACCCCGATACGCGGGCCGGCATCGCCGACGATCTGTACGACGACCCCGATCATGTGCTGATTGCGCACAATCACCGCGACCCACAGTTCTTTGACGTCTACCGTGTCAATGTGCGTACGGGTGAATCCGTGCTGGTGGCGGAGACCCCCGGCAACATCGTGGCCTGGCACACCGACCACCACGGTCGGGTCCGCGCGGCCACCACCAGTGACGGCCTCAACACCACGCTTTTGTATCGTGAAACCGAATCCGAGCCTTTCCACGAGCTGATCACGACCGACTTTCGTACGAGTGTCAGCCCGGAACTCTTCACATTTGATGACCGCTGCCTGTATGCGCTGAGCAACCGCAATCGCGACTGCCTGGCGCTGGTGATCATCGACCCCGAATCGCCCGAGCAGGAAAACCTGGTATACGAGGCACCGGGAGTGGACGTCGATTCAGTGGCCTACTCCCGCCTGCGCCATGTGCTGACCGCCGCCATATATCAGACCGACCGCGTGCGTTACCACTTTTTTGATCAGTTGGCCGCAGAGCGGCATCTGCGGGTGGCCGAAGCACTGCCCGGTTATGAGATCACGGTACAAAGCGCCACCCGGGACGAGCGCAAGTTCATCGTGGCTGCCTACAATGACCGCACCCCGGGCAGTCGCTATATCTACGACGATGAGACTGGCAGCCTGACCAAACTTGCCGATATCAACCCCGCGCTTCCAGAAGGTGACATGGCCGAGGTGCGGCCCATTCAATACACGGCACGCGACGGCCTCACCATACACGGCTATCTCACGCTTCCACAGGGGCGCGAACCCCGCAACCTGCCCTGCGTGGTGAATCCCCATGGCGGCCCCTGGGCCCGCGACAGCTGGGGCTTCAATCCCGAAGCACAGTTCCTGGCAAACCGGGGTTACTGTGTGCTGCAGATGAATTTTCGGGGCTCCACAGGCTACGGCCGCAAGTTTTGGGAAGCCAGCTTCGGTCAATGGGGCCTGGCCATGCAAGACGACATAACCGATGGCGTGCAGTGGCTCATCGATCAGGGCATTGCCGACCGCAACCGGATCGCGATCTACGGCGGCAGCTATGGTGGCTATGCGGTGCTCGCGGGTGTTACCCGCACTCCGGAACTGTATGCGGCGGCGGTCGACTTCGTGGGGGTATCGAACCTGCTCACCTTCATGAACACGATTCCACCCTACTGGAAGCCCCTGCTCGAGAAGATGTACAGCATGGTGGGACATCCCGAGAAAGACCGGGAACGGCTGGTTGCAACGTCGCCGGCGCTCAATGCGCAGCATATCCGCACGCCGCTCTTCATCGCGCAGGGCGCCAATGACCCCAGGGTCAACAAAGACGAAAGCGATCAAATGGTGGCGGCGCTGCGGTCACGCGGCGTCGATGTCGAGTACATGGTCAAGGAAAATGAAGGCCACGGCTTTCACAACGACGAAAACAAGTTCGAGTTTTACGAGCGCATGGAAGCCTTTCTGTCGCGCCACCTGGGTACACACGAGCAAGAATCTGTCAACGAAGGAGCACACAATTGAAGCTGTATTACCTGCCGGGCGCCTGCCCGCTTGCCACGCACATCACGCTCGAATGGATCGGACAGCCCTACGAGGCTGAGGCCGTGCCGCGCGAAGACCTCAAGAAGCCCGCGTTTCTTGCAATGAACCCGGTGGGGTCAGTGCCCGTATTCACCGACGGCGATTTCGTGCTGACGCAAAGCTTCGCCATACTTGAATACCTTGCCGAAAAATACCCGGAAGCTGGCCTGATGCCTGCCGACATTCGTGGGCGCGCCGAAACGCGCCGCTGGCTTGCGTTTGTGAATGCCGACCTGCACAAGTCGTTCAGCCTCATCTTCGGCAAGGCGCGCTACAGCGATGATCCGGCCGCGCAAGAAGCCATTGCCGCCGGCGGCACGGCTGCGGCATTACGGCTGTTTGGCATCGTCGACAAGCAGCTCGAAGGTCGTGAATGGGTGACCGGCACACGCTCGATCGTCGATCCCTACCTCTTCACCGTGATCTGCTGGGCGCACAAGCTGCAGCTCGACATTTCGGGTATGAAGCACCTGGCCGCCTTCCATGAGCGCATGATGGCCGATGCCGGTGTACGTGCCGCACTGACCGCACAGGGTCTCATGAAGTAAAGCCGGCCGCCGGGCCACGCGCCCGGCACGGAACGCACGATGCAAAACAGCCGCCGGTTCGTCAGACCCGGCGGCTGTTTGCTTTGGTAAGAATCAGGCCCCCAGATAGGCCTTGCGCACCTCATCGTTCACCAGCAGGTTCTGCCCGGTGTCGGCCAGAACCACTTTGCCGGTTTCGAGCACGTAGCCGCGATCGGCCACCTGCAGCGCCTTGTTCGCATTCTGCTCGACCAGGAAGACGGTCACGCCCTGCTCGCGGATCTCTTTGATGATCTCGAAGATCTGCGCGATGATGAGCGGTGCCAGGCCCAGTGTGGGTTCGTCGAGCAGCAGCAGCTTGGGTTCGGTCATGAGCGCTCGCCCAATGGCCAGCATCTGCTGTTCACCGCCCGACATCGTGCCCGCACGTTGAGCGGCACGTTCCTTGAGCCGGGGGAACAGCCCGAAAACGCGCTCAAGGCCCGCTTCGGTGTGCTCGCGATCAAGGAAGAAGCCACCCATCTTCAGGTTCTCGGTGACCGTCAGGTCGGGGAACACCCGCCGCCCTTCAGGCGAAATGGCGATGCCCTTCTGCATGATCGAGTGAGTGGGCAACTGGGTAATGTCCTCGCCCAGGAATTCGATCTTGCCGCTGCGCGCCCGCGGCGAGCCGCAGACCGTCATGAGCAAGGTGGTCTTGCCGGCGCCGTTCGCCCCGATCAGCGTGACGATCTCGCCTTGGTTCACTTCGACAGTGACGTCGTTCAGTGCCTGGATGGCGCCATAGTAGGTATGTATGTTTTGAAGCTTGAGCACTAGTCTTCCCCCAGGTAGGCCTTGATCACGCGTGGGTCCGTGCGGACCTCCTCAGGCACGCCCGTGGTGATTGGCTTGCCATGTTCCATGACCATGATGCGATCGGACACACCCATGACGAGACTCATGTCGTGTTCGATGAGCAGCACGGCGACATCGAACTCACGACGAAGCTGGTCGATGAGCTGCTGGAGATCGCGCTTTTCTTGGGGGTTGAGGCCCGCGGCCGGTTCGTCGAGCATGAGCAAGCGCGGGCGGGTGATCATGCATCGCGCGATTTCAAGGCGCCGCTGGTGGCCATAGGCCAGGTTGCCGGCTTCACGGTTAGCGTACTCGCGGATACCCATGAAGTCGAGCCACTTGGCGGCGTCTTCGAGCGCCTGGGATTCAGAGCGGCGGTAGGCCGGCGTCTTGAGCAGGCCCGCAAGCATGCTGGTGTTGATGTGCTGGTGTTGTGCCACCAGCAGATTCTCAAGGACGGTCAGGTTCTTGAACAGGCGCACGTTCTGGAAGGTGCGCACCAGCCCGTGGCGGGCCACCTTGTGGCTGGGCAGGCCATGGATCGGATTGCCGTCCATGGTGATCACCCCGGTCGTGGGTTTGTAAAAACCGCCCACACAGTTGAATACGGTGGTCTTGCCGGCCCCGTTCGGGCCGATGATGGCAAAGACCTCATCTTGGTGTACATCGAACTGCACGCCGTCGACAGCCAGCAGACCGCCGAAGCGCATGGTCAGATCCGATACTTGCAGCAGGACCTTGCTCATTGTTTCAACTCCACATGCGGACGCTTCATGGGTAGCAGGCCTTGCGGACGCCACATCATCATCAGGACCATCACCAGACCGAAGATCATCATCCGGTATTCGGCGAACTCACGCGCGACCTCGGGAAGCACGGTCAGCAGGATGGCCGCAAGGATCACGCCCACCTGAGACCCCATGCCGCCAAGGACGACAATGGCAAGAATCAGTGCAGACTCCAGGAAGGTAAAGGATTCAGGATTGACCAGCCCCTGGCGTGCGGCAAAGAATGCACCGCCGAAGCCGGCGAACACGGCACCCATGGTGAAGGCCGACAACTTGATGTTGGTGGGGCTCAGGCCGAGGGAGCGGCAGGCGATTTCGTCTTCGCGGAGCGCTTCCCATGCACGCCCGATGGGCATGCGGATCACGCGGTTCGATACGAACAGGGTGATCAGGGCAAGCGCGAGCGCCATCAGATACAGATAGATGATGACGTCCATGTTGTCGAATTGCCAGCCCATGAATTCATGGAACGTGGTCTCGCCTTCGGGTGCACGGCGCGCCATGGGCATGCCGAACACGGTGGGCTTGGGAATACCCGAAATGCCGTCGGGACCACCCGTGAAGTCGTACAGGTTGATGAGCAGCAGACGAATGATCTCGCCGAAGCCCAGGGTAACGATGGCGAGGTAGTCGCCGCGCAGACGCAGGACCGGGAAGCCCAGAAGAAAACCGAACAGGCCGGCCATGGCGCCGGCCAATGGCAGCGCTTCCCAGAAACCCCAGCCCGCCCAGTGGTAAAGCAGCGCATAGGTATACGCACCCACGGCATAGAAGCCGACGAAGCCGAGGTCCAGCAGGCCTGCAAAGCCCACCACGATATTCAATCCCAGGCCCAGCATGACGTAGATGAGCACGAGGGTGGCAATATCGACTTCGGCACGGCCGGTAAAGAAGGGCCAGATCAGCGCGATGGCGACCAGCAGGAAGATCATGGCGCGCCGCGCGGTGTCATTCAGCACCGGCATGGTGAACTTGCGCTCGCCACGGCTCAAGACACGATTGAAGGCAGGCCGCACGAAGGCCTGGAAGACGAAAACGATCGCCATGCCGATCAGCACCATGTCCCATTCGGGTTGGAGGTGCGTCTGCTGGCCACTGCGCACGATCTGCAGCCCGAACACGGGCGCGATGATCACGCCGGCCATGATGGCCGCGATCATGGCATTCTTGATGTGACTGAACATTACACTTTTTCCACTTCGGGTTTACCAAGCAGCCCAGTCGGCCGGAACAGCAGAATGAGCACCAGCAGGCTGAACGCGACGATGTCCTTGTACTGCGAGGAGATGTACGCAGCAGCGAAGGTTTCGGCCAGGCCGAGCAGCACGCCGCCCAACATGGCGCCGGGGATGCTGCCGATTCCGCCCAGCACCGCGGCAGTGAACGCCTTGATGCCGGCAAGGAAGCCGATGAAGGGATTGAGCTTGCCGATGGCCAGCGCGATGAGCACGCCGCCGACTGCGGCCAGCATGGCCCCAACCACGAAGGTGAAGGAAATGATCTTGTTGGTGTCGATGCCCAACAGGTTGGCCATGCGCAGATCCTGCGAGCAGGCGCGCGAGGCGCGGCCAAGGCGCGAATGCTTGATGTACATGTGCAACATGAACATCAGCACGACCGTGACCAGAATGATCATGATGCGCGAATACGGCGCCGTGATCGTGTAGTCGCCGATATTGACCTGCAATGCACCCGTGACGAGTGCGGGCACGGCCATGTCGCGGGCGCCCTGGCCCACTGCGACCCAGTTCTGCAGGAAGATGGACATGCCGATCGCCGAAATGAGCGGTACCAGGCGGGGACCGCCGCGCAATGGCGCGTACGCGACCTTTTCGACCGCATAGCCGTAGACGGCCGTGACCAGCATGGCCACGATCAGCATGATGAGAATAATGAGTGCGACGGGCAGACCGGCGCCCACGCCGATGGCGGACAGCGTGACCAGGCCCACATAGGCCCCGATCATGTAGATCTCGCCGTGGGCGAAGTTGATCATTCCGATGATGCCATAGACCATTGTGTAGCCAATGGCGATCAACGCATAGATCGCGCCGAGCGACAGTCCATTGAAGAACTGTTGCACGAGTTGGGGTATGAATTCGGACATAAAACGAAGTTCCACGACGCCGGCCCGCCATTGAGCAGCCGGCCAGGAAAGAGAAAAGGCCCCCTGGGAAGCTTGGAAGGGATCAGTGCCAACGCGTGATTTGCGTCTGCCGGTGAATCAATCCATTCCAAGCTTCCCGGCCGGTGTACGGCCGGGGCGCTGTATGTAGCGGTACGTTCAGAGTTGGTTCATCTTGCCTTGGTCGTCGACCTTGTAGACGGCAAATTCGAATTCCTTCAGGTCGCCCTTCTCGTCGTACTCGACCTTGCCGATCGCGGTGTTGAAGGTTGCCTTGTGCATGTGGTCGGCCACCTTGGCGGGGTCTTCACCCACCTCTTTGATGCTGTCGACCAGGATCTGCACGGCCGCGTAGGCAGGCATTGCGAACGCACCGTCGGGGCTGCGCTTGTACTTCTTGAAGTTTTCAAGAATCTGCTCGTTGCCAGCCAGTTTGGTGAAGTCGGCGGGGAGCGTCACCAGCAGACCGGTGGCAGCCGGGCCGGCAATGGCGATCAGGTCGTCGTTGGCGACGCCTTCAGGGCCCATGAACTGGGTCTGGAGACCCTGTTCGCGCGCCTGACGCAGCAGCAGGCCGAGTTCAGCGTGATATCCGCCGAAGTAGATCAGGTCTGCGCCCACGGACTTGAGCTTGGTGATGACGGCGGAGTAATCGCTGTCGCCGACGTTGATACCCTCGAACAGTGCGACCTCGACACCTTCCTTGCCAAGGCTGTCACGGACCTGAGAGGCGATACCGCTGCCATAGGTCTGCTTGTCGTGCAGAATGGCAACCGCCTTGGGCTTGAGGGTTTTAGCAATGTAGTCAGCGGCAAAGGGACCCTGCTGGTCGTCGCGGCCGATGGTGCGGAAGAAGTAATGCGGCTTGATGGTGTCGGTGACCAGCGGCGAGGTGGCGCCCGGGGTGATGGCAACGATGCCTTCGTTCTCGTACACGTTCACGGCTGGAACTGTGGTGCCGGAGCAGGCATGGGCTACGGCAAACTTGGCGCCGGAGTTGACCACGCGGTTGGCAGCCGGTACGGCCTGCTTGGGTTCGCAGCCGTCATCGATGAGCAGCGGCTCGAGCTTCTTGCCGTTGATGCCGCCCGCCTCGTTGAATGCTTCGATGGCGGTGAGGGCGCCCGCCTGGATCTGGTCACCGTATTGGGTGGCGGGACCGGTCATGGGCTGGGGAATACCGATCTTGATAGTATCGGCATAGACGCTGCCTGCGAAGGCCAAGGCCCCGATGGCCAGGGCAAGGGGCTTGACGCGGATAAATGACTTCATGCCTGCGGGTCTCCAAATTTGAAACGCCAGGAGTGGTTGTCACGTCTTGGCGAAAATTGTTACTACGACTGACGCCTGTTGGTTGCGGCCCGCATATTCTCCGGGTTGTATCGGGACGCTGTCACTACGGGTATGCCCTAGATACCGTGGGGACGGATCGTAAGCGCCTGGATTGTCAGGCGTTTTCCCGCGAGAGCTCCGCGGCCCGTTGCGCCGCGGCCCGCATGGCCGCACTGACCGCCCCTGAAAAATCGCGCTGCTGGAATACCTGCAGCGCAGCGGCGGTGGTACCCCCCTTGGAGGTCACCCGTTCGCGCAAAACAGAAAGCGATTCCGGTGACAACGCGGCCAGCTGGGTTGCGCCGCTGACCGTGGCCAGGGCCAGCCGCCGCGCCTGGTCGTGTGGCATGCCCTGCTCCACCGCTGCAGCGATCATGGATTCGAGAAACAGGAAGACATAGGCGGGGCCGCTACCCGAAAGGGCCGTCACCACATCGAGGGCGGCGTCGTCGGCGACCCAGACGAACTCACCGACGGCCTTGAAAAGCAGCTCGACCTGAGCCTTGTCGGCCTCGGAAATGCCGTCGCCGGCGAGCAGTCCCGTGGCACCCGCCGCGATCAGCGCCGGTGTGTTAGGCATGGCGCGCACAATCCGGCCCCAGGGCTTGTCGGCGTCTCCGAGCCAGTGGCTCAGCGTTTCGGCGGAAATGCCCGCCGCAATGCTGACCACCAGCGTGTCTGGCTGGAGATACGGCCTTAACGAAGCGACCGCTTCCTTCATATATTGAGGTTTGACTGCCAGTACCCAGACCCGGTGTCGAGAGAGTCTTTCATCGGGTGCGGTGGCGGTGCTGCAGCCCTGCTCTGCCCAGAAAGCGAGCGCCGAAGGTGCGATATCGATCACATGGACGTCGTGGGCGCCGCAGCGCTTGCCGATCAGCCCCGATCCGAGTGCGGAGGCCATGTTGCCTCCACCGATGAATGCGATGGTGAGTTCGTGGTTCATGGCCGCCATTGTAGGTTCAGGAACGTTGAAACAGCTCTGAATTGAAAGAGGCGATTTTACGCCTGTCTGCGGGCCATGTTGGCAGGATTCCCCTCCTGAAACCTGCACCACGATGGTGCAAAACCGCACAATTCGTTTGATTGCGTTTGAACTCTTTCATGTTAATGTCACACAGCTTTCCTAGACTGCCGCTGGCTCCGGCGCTTGCCATGCACTCTCCGGAGTCTCGCCCATTCCAGAAGCATCCAAAGGAGAAATTCATGAGGAATAAAGTCGTTGCCCTTTCGCTTGCGGGCCTGATCGCCAGCATCGGAAGTGCTCATGCCGCCACCGACATCGTGTTTTGGCACTCGATGGAAGGCGCCCTGGGCGAACGCGTTAATGAGCTGGTGACCGGCTTCAACGAAAGCCAGTCCGATTACAAAGTTCAGGCCATTTACAAGGGCACCTACGGCGAATCCATGAATGCGGGCATTGCCGCATTCCGCGCCGGTAACGCACCCGACATCCTGCAGGTCTTCGAGGTCGGCACAGCCACCATGATGCATGCCAAGGGCGCCATCCAGCCCGTGCAGGAAATGTCGGAACAGGTCGGCGACCCGATCAACCCGGACGACTTCCTGGGAGCAGTGGCCAGCTACTATTCATCATCTGACGGCAAGCTCGTGTCGATGCCGTTCAACAGCTCCACCCCGGTTCTCTATTACAACAAGGATGCTTTCCGCAAAGCCGGGCTCGACCCCGAAAAGCCGCCCAAAACCTGGAAGGAAGTGGCGGAAGCCGGCAAGAAGCTGCGCGAAGCCGGTCTGGAATGCGGCTACACCTCCGGCTGGCCCTCGTGGATCCAGATGGAAACGTTTGCGGCCTGGCACAACGTGCCTTTCGCCAGCAAGAACAACGGCTTCGACGGCCTGGACGCGCGCCTGCGTGTCGATGAAGAGGCCTTCGTGAAGCACTTCGGCTTTCTCGCACAGATGGCCAAAGACGGCTCCTTCACCTACGGCGGGCGCGGCGATGCTCCCAACGCCCTCTTCACTTCGGGCAAGTGCGGCATGTTCACCGGCTCCAGCGGTTCGCGTGCCAACATCATCCGTACCGGCGAGTTCGAGTTCGGCACGACCTCCCTGCCCTATCACGACGATATCCAGGGCGCACCACAGAACACCATCATTGGTGGCGCCTCGCTTTGGGTCTTCGCCAAGAAGTCACCCGAGGTCTACAAGGGCGTGACGAAGTTCTTCAAGTACATCTCCAGTCCCGAGCAGGCGGCCAAGTGGCACCAGCAGACCGGCTACGTTCCGGTCACCAAGGCGGGTCACGAAGTCACTCGCGAATCGGGTTTCTACGAGAAAAATCCGGGCACGGAGGTTGCGGTGCTCCAGCTCGATGCAGATACCACTGAGAACTCGCGTGGTGTACGGCTGGGCTTTCTGCCCCAGATTCGCGAGATCGCCGAAGGCGAAATGGAACGCATCTTTGCAGGTGAAGTCGATGCGGAAGCCGGCATGAAGCGGATCGTCGAACGCGGCAACGAAATGCTCAAGCGTTTCGAATCCAGCGTCAAATAAGCTAGCCGGGTCTAAAATCCCCGTGAGCGGCATCCGCCCGATGCCGCTCACGCCTTTTGATCGTGGCTCCCATGGAAAAGCGCGTCGTATTCAAACACAAGCTTCTGCCCTATCTGCTGGTCGCCCCGCAGCTGGCCGTGACGATTGTGTTTTTCTTTCTTCCTGCAGGCCAGGCGCTGTGGCAGGCATTTCGCATGGAAGATCCTTTCGGTTTGTCGTCCACGTTCGTGGGCCTCGAAAACTTTCGTGACTTGCTGGCAAGTGCCGAATATCTGAATTCCTTCTATGTCACGGCGGTGTTCTCCGTTCTCGTGGCGGTAATAGGGCTGAGCGTGTCGCTTTTGCTGGCCGTGCTGGCCAACCGAGTCGTGCGCGCGGCAGGCTTTTACCGAAACCTGCTCATCTGGCCGTACGCCGTTGCCACCGCTGTGGCCGGTGTGTTGTGGCTGTTTCTGTTTTCTCCTTCCGTGGGCATCCTGGCCGTCTATCTCATGGAGGCGGGCATTCCTTGGAACCCACGACTCAATTCCAACGATGCCATGGCGCTGGTGGTCCTGGCGTCGGTCTGGAAACAGATTTCCTATAACTTCATTTTCTTCCTGGCGGGTCTGCAGGCCATTCCCCGATCGTTGATCGAGGCGGCGGCCATCGACGGTGCCACTCCCATGCGCCGCTTCTGGAGCATCGTGTTCCCTTTGCTGTCGCCCACCACGTTCTTCCTGCTGGTGGTCAACGTGATCTACGCCTTCTTTGACACCTTCGCGATCATCGACATCATGACGCAGGGAGGTCCGGGCACCTCGACCTCGATTCTGGTCTACCAGGTCTACACCACCGGGTTCCGGGGGCTCGACATCGGTTCCTCGGCGGCGCAGTCGGTGATCCTCATGTTGATCGTCGTGGCGCTCACGGTCGTGCAGTTCCGCTATATCGACCGCAGGGTGAATTACTCATGAAGACACAGCCCGAATCCGACGAGACGCCGGGCGCGCAAGCAGAGGTACGCGCATGATCGAACGCCGACCGCTCCTCGACCTGGTGTCCCACCTGATCCTGCTGCTGGGGGTGGCAACGATCGCCTTTCCCTTGTATGTCGCCTTCGTGGCCTCGACGCAGACCGCCCAGGAAGTCGCGCGCGCACCGATGTCGCTGATTCCCGGTCCGTATTTCATCGACAACTATCTGGCCGTGCTCACCGGCAGCGGGCGCACGCCCGATGTGGCCCGCATGATGTGGGTCAGCACGGTCATGGCCATGGTGATTGCGGTGGGCAAGATCGTCATTTCCATGCTTTCGGCGTTTGCGGTGGTGTACTTCCGTTTCCGTTTTCGCATGTTCTTCTTTTGGATGATCTTCGTCACCCTCATGCTGCCGGTCGAAGTGCGCATCACGCCGACCTACGAGGTGGTTGCCGACCTGGGCATGCTGAACAGCTACGCGGGCCTCACGCTGCCGCTCATTGCCTCGGCCACGGCCACCTTTCTGTTTCGCCAGTTTTTCCTGACCGTGCCCGATGAACTGGTCGAGGCGGCGCGCATTGATGGAGCCGGGCCCATGCGCTTCTTCAAGGACGTGCTGCTGCCCCTTTCAAAGACCAGCATCGCCGCCCTGTTCGTGATCCAGTTCATCTATGGCTGGAACCAGTATCTCTGGCCGCTCATCATGACGACCAGCGAAGACATGTACCCCATTGTCGTGGGCATCAAACGCATGATTTCCGGCGGCGACGCCGTAACCGAATGGAACCTGGTCATGGCCACCGCGCTGCTTGCCATGCTGCCACCTGCCCTGGTGGTGCTGCTCATGCAGAAGTGGTTCGTGAAAGGCCTGATC
>JAEZGR010000032.1 GCA_023437255.1 Pseudomonadota bacterium
CCACCAGGCGGACGATCCGGGCAAGGGCGGTCTCGGCCCCGACCGCCGCCGTCTGCACGGCGACCACGCCGTCGGCGTTGACCGCGCCGGCGGTGATGCGGTCGCCCACGTCCTTGGCCACCGGCAACGACTCGCCGGTGACCAGGGATTCGTCGGCATGGGTGCGGCCTTCCATGACGATTCCGTCCACCGGGAAACGTTCGCCGGGGCGCACGACCACCAGGTCGCCGACCTGGACCCGGTCCACCGGCACCTCGGCCTCACCCTGCGCCGTGCGCAGGCGCGCGGTGGACGGACGCAGCGCCTGCAGCGCGCGGATCGCGGCGGTGGTCTGGCGCTTCGCCCTGCCCTCCAGGAACTTGCCCAGCAGCACCAGGGTGATGATGGCGGCCGAGGCTTCGAAATACAGCGCAGCGTGCGCACCCTCGCGCAGCAGATGGAACAGGCTCAGTCCGTAGGCCGTGGTGGTGCCAAGGGCGACCAGCAGGTCCATGTTGCCGGTACCGGCGCGCAACGCGCCCCAGCCTGCGCGGTAGAACCGCGCGCCCAGCCAGAACTGCAGCGGCGTGGCCAGCAGCAGCTGGATCCAGCCCGGCAGCATCCAGTGCCTGTCGAAAGGCATGCCGGCCATGGGCAGGACCAGCGGTGCGGCCAGCACGATGGCGGTGGCCAGGTGGCGTGCCTCGGTGGACAACGGCGGACTGGCCGCGGCATCGGAGGCCCTGGACCCGGCACGCGGGTCAGGCGTCGCTCCAGGCGCAGGGACCGGCGCTTCGACAGGGGCGATGCGGTACCCGGCCTTGTGCAGGGCCTGGGCCAGCACCGCCGGATCGGCGGGGCCGGCGGTACGCACCCGCGCCCGTTCGGTGGCCAGGTTGACCGATGCCTCGATCACGCCGGGCACGGCCGCCAGCGCCCGTTCCACCCGGCCTACGCAGGACCCGCAATGCATGCCCTCGATGGGCAACTCGGCCTGGTCCGAGGGCACGCGGAAGCCGGCTTTCTCGACCGCGTCGATCAGCATGGCGATGGGCGGCAGCGTCACGCCCTGTACCTCGGCGCTGGCGGTGACCGCGTTGACGCTGGCCGTCCCGACGCCTGGCAGTGCCGCCAGCGCGCGCTCGACCCGGCCCGCGCAGGACGCGCAGCTCATGCCTTCCACAGGCAGCCGCATCCGGTTCATGGCCCCGCCCGTGGAGGGGAAGGCAGAAGCGTTGGGGGTATCCATGGCGACATGGTGGACCTTCCCACGATGGGAAGGTCAAGCCTGCGCCGGCGACGGCGCGGCGCGGTTCAGTCGCCCAGCACCGGTGCCAGCAGGCGGAAGGTGCCGGCGTCGGCGTCCATCTCCACCTGCCCGCCCACCGGCACGATGAACTGCTCGCGGATGTGCCCGATCTGGGCGCCGCGGTAGGCCGGGATGCCCAGCGGGAGGATGTGCTCGTCCAGGATCTGCTCCAGGGTCAGCGAGCCGTAGCCGTCGCCGGGGTCGCAGTCGGTGCAGTGGCCGAAGATGAAACCGGCGATCCGGTCCAGCGCGCCGGACAGTTTCAGCGTGGTGAGCATGCGGTCCACCCGGTACGGGGCCTCGCCCACGTCTTCCAGGAACAGGATCGCACCGTCGAATGCCGGCAGGTAGGGCGAGCCGGCCAGCGCCACCAGCACCGACAGGTTGCCACCCACCAGCTTGCCCCGGGCCTTGCCGCTGCGCAGGGTGAGGGTGCGGTTGGCGCGCGGCACCAGCTCGTCCTCGTCGGCCACCGGATTGCGGTACTCCAGCAGCTGGCGCTCGAAGAACAGGCGGCGGAACTGGTCGACATTGAAGCGGGGCCAGCTGCCGGAGCCGATCGGGCCATGGAAGGTCACCAGGCCGGTACGCGCGTGGATCGCGCAGTGCAGCGCGGTGATGTCCGAGTAGCCCAGCAGGATCTTGGGATTGCGGGCGATCAGGCCGTAGTCGAGCAGGGGCAGCAGGCGTGCCGCACCGGAACCACCGCGGGTGCAGACCACGGCCCGCACCTGCGGGTCGGCGAACATGGCGTTGATGTCGGCGGCGCGCTCGGCGTCGGTGCCCGCCAGGTGGCCGTGGCGGCGCGCGTAATGGGCGCCGGCGCGGACCTTCAGGCCCAGCGCTTCCATCACCTCCGCCGCCAGCTGCAGGTTGAAGCTGTCGCTGGTGGCCGAGGACGGGCTGACCAGGCCCACGGTGTCGCCCGGGCGCAGCGCCGGCGCCAGCAGGCGTGCGGCACCGGAACCGGATGCCCGCGCAGGCTTCGCCCCGGCCAGTGGCAGCACCGATGCGGCCAGCAGGCCGCCGATGAAGTCGCGTCGTTGCATTGCAGCTCCGGGGTCGATGCGAGTGTGGCGTCCGGCATCCATTGGCGGGACGGAGCGTCCCTGCAATGACTTGCCGGCGTCATTGTGGCGCTCACGCCGCGCAGGGGAAGATACCGCCTTTCCTTGCGGGTAGCGCCATGCCCCTATCCCCCGTGCGGCGTAAATGGATGATCGCCGTCGCCCTCGTGGCGGCGCTGCTGGTGCTCGTACTGCTGGTCATGCGTTGGCGTGGGCCTGCCCTGCCCGGCTACCAGATCAGTGCGGCG
>JAEZGR010000062.1 GCA_023437255.1 Pseudomonadota bacterium
CACGCTTGCCTGTACCGCGCCGACGAACTCGTGGTGCTGATGCACCCTGAGCACCCGCTTGCCGCGCACGCAAAACTGCGCTTCACCGATACGCTGGAGTTTGATTACGTCGGTCTTCCTCGCGGCACCTCGTTGTGCAATACCATGGTCGCCGCGGCCGAAGCACTGGGGCTGCCCCTGCGTTTGCGCATTCAGGCCACGAGCTTCGACGGCCTGCGGCGCATGGCCGCCCAGGGGCTTGGAATCGGTATTCTGCCGCGCGGAACGGTGGAGCCTTTTCTTGAGGCGGACGGGCTGGCAGCCGTGCCACTCGACGAAAGCTGGGCAAGACGAGAACTGATGCTCGTCTGCCGTTCGCCCGACGCGTTGCCGATGCTCCCCAGAATGTTGCACAGCCATCTGAGCGGAATCCCGCTACAGCCCTGATCGCCCATCGCGAACCGGTGTCGCCCACGGCGTGCACCTTGTACGCCATCAGTCATCACCTGCCATCGTTTTCCGAGATGCCTGATATTCCCAAGGATTGCTTCTGACGCCCTACGCCCCTCCCTATAATCGGGCGAAACTCGTGTATTCCCAACTATCTCAGAATCTGCTGGACGCATTTCATGAACAAGAGACCGCTGGACGGCATACGCGTCGTCGAAATGGGCAGTTTGATCGCGGGCCCCTTCGCCGGAAAAACGCTTGGAGATTTCGGCGCTGACGTCATCAAGATCGAACCCCCTCGCAACGGTGATCCCCTGCGCTCATGGCGCACGCAAGATGGCGCAACCTCGATGTGGTGGCATGTCCAGGCGCGCAACAAGAAATCGGTGGCACTCGATCTGCGCAAGAAGGAAGGCCAGGAGATCGCGCGCAAGCTCATCCTCGAAGCCGATGTCGTCATCGAGAATTTTCGGCCCGGCACGCTCGAAAAATGGGGACTCGACTACGATTCGCTCAGCCGCGAGAATCCTGGCCTGATCATGTTGCGGATTTCCGGCTATGGGCAGAGCGGGCCGCTACGCGACCTCACGGGGTACGGCGTGGTTGCCGAGGCCATGGGCGGGCTGCGCTACATCACCGGCGTGCCAGGAGAACCCCCGGTCCGCCCCGGCATCAGCATTGGTGATTCGCTTTCGGCACTGCATGGGGTGATCGGCATCATGATGGCTCTGTATCATCGCCTGGCAAACTCCGGCAAAGGCCAGGTGATCGACGTCGCCCTGTATGAATCCGTCTTCAACATGATGGAAGGGGCCGTGCCCGAATACGATCGCCTCGGCATGATCCGCGAACCCGCAGGTAGCTCACTGCAGGGCATCGCTCCTACAAACGCCTACCCCGACAAACACGGGCGCTATTTCCTGATTGCAGGCAATGGTGACAGCATCTTCACCCGACTGATGCACCTGATCGGTCGCGAAGACCTCGCCAACGAACCCGAGCTCGCCCGCAATGCGGGCCGCGTGGCAAACATGGCCCGTATCGACGAGGCGATTGCCGCATGGAGCAGCCAGCACGATATGGACGAAGCGCTTGAAGCCCTGGCGAAAGCCGGGGTGCCGGCTGGCAAGATATTCACCGTCAAGGACATCGTCGAAGACAAGCAATACCGCGCCCGCGAAATGATCCGGGAGATCACGCTCGACGACGGAACCACGCTCAAAGTGCCGGGCGTGGTACCCAAGCTCAGCGCCACGCCCGGCAACTTCTGCGGCGGCGGGCCCGCACTGGGCCAGCACACGAAAGATGTGCTGCGCGATCTGGGTTTCGGTGATGCCGAGATCGAGGCACTGCAACAAAAAGAGGTTATTTAAATGAGTACTCAGCCTTCGCAACCATCGCGCACACCAGGCCGCTCCGCCTGGAGCCAACCGCGCAAGGTTTACATTCAAGACGTCGCCATGCGCGACGGCCTGCAGATCGAACCGATCTTCGTGCCGACTGAAGAGAAGATCGCACTCATCAACGCGATCGCCCGCACAGGGGTTGCCAAAATCGAGGCCACCTCGTTTACGTCGCCGAAAGCCATTCCCGCGCTGCGCGATGCCGAGGAGCTGATGACGGGCATCGATAGAGTCGCTGGCGTGAAGTACGTATGTCTGGTGCCCAACATGCGCGGCGCGGAACGCGCCCTGCTCTGCAACGTCGACGAGTTGAATCTGGTCATGTCGGCAAGCGAAACCCATAACCTCGCCAACATTCGGATGACCCGCGAGCAATCGGTGCGTGCGCTTGCGCAGATCGTGGCAGAAGCAAACGGCAGAGCCGACGTGAACATTTCGATCTCCACCGCGTTTGGGTGCCCCATGGAAGGCGTGGTGCCCGTAGAGGAAGTACTGCGTCTTGGCGACCGCTTTGTTGAGCACGGCGTACAGGGCATCACTCTGTGCGACACCACCGGAATGGCGAACCCGGCACAGGTCGAAGCGCTATGCGCAGGCCTCACCGAGCGCTGGCCGGGTCTCGAACTCACCCTGCACTTTCACAATACCCGCGGCATGGGTCTTGCGAATGTGATCGCCGGCCTGCAAACAGGTATCGACCGCTACGACGCCTCATTGGCCGGCCTGGGCGGCTGCCCGTACGCTCCTGGCGCCACGGGGAACATCTGCACCGAAGATCTGGTGCACATGCTCGAGAGTATGGGCATGGACTCTGGCACCGACCTTGACCGCCTGATCGAATGCGCCAAGCAGCTGGCGAAGGCGGTGGGCCACGATGTCCCCGGTCAGGTCATGAAGGCAGGCCCGTGGGATAAACGCTTCCCCCCGCCCCCCAACCTCGACGAAATTCGCGAGCGGACCCTGTTACGAGAACTCGAGTCCGACACCGCAAAATAATTGCACGCAACACAGGCAGCACCTTCCGGCGGCTCACACCGCCATCCAGATAATAAAACCGGAGGAGACATGTTGAAGAAAGCTGCAAAGGGGCTCTTCGCCCTATCGTTCTCGTTCATCGCGGTCGCAAGCGCCCACGCTGCCTACCCCGAGAAGCCCGTCACCATGATCGTCGGCTTCAGTCCCGGCGGGTTCACCGACGTGGTGGCCCGCCTCATCAGCAAGGAACTGGGCAACAAGCTGAATCAAAGCTTCGTGGTCGAGAACAAGCCGGGGGCGGCAGGCACGATCGCCGCAGATCTTGTCGCGCGTTCAACGCCCGACGGCTACACGCTGTTGATGGGCCATTCCAACTCCAACGCAACGGCACCTGCCCTGTACAAGGACCTGCCCTACGATGTGAACGCCAGTTTCACACCGATAGCGATGGTGGCCAGCACGCCCTTGATCCTGACGGCGACGCCAAAACTTGGCGTGAAGGACATGAATGCCTTCATGGAGCTTGCCCGCAAGACGCAACTGCGCCATGCCTCCTCGGGAGTGGGTAGCGCCCAGCACTTGGCAGCTGCACAGTTCGCCAAGGCGGCCGACATCGAGGTACTGCATGTGCCCTACAAAGGCAGCGCACAGGCGCTGAATGATCTGCTGTCGGGCGAAGTTGACTTCAACGTGGATTCCCCCCCTCTCATGGTGCCGAACATCAAGGCGGGCAAACTGGTGGGCATCGCCGCGGTGAGCCCCACCCGACTGCCCTTGCTACCCGATGTACCGACCATGGCCGAAGCGGGCTATCCCGGCGTTACCATGGGCCAATGGTTTGGGGTGTTGGGGCCAGCAGGCATGCCCGCAGAGGTCGCCGAGAGCCTGAACAAACACATCAATGAAATTCTGCAGTCGCCCGAGGTCCTGGAAGTCTTGGCCAAGCAGGGCGCTGTGGCCGGCGGTGGCTCCCCGGCCGATTTCGCGAAGCAAATCAAGGAAGACACGGCCAGCATTCAGAAGGTTGTGGACGAGGCCGGCATCAAGTTCGAATAAGCGTTCGCGCACAAAAGACAAAACCCCAGCTGAAGTTTCAGCTGGGGTTTTGGGGGTATAAGTGCCTGACGATGACCTACTTTCACAGACGTACGTCCACTATCATCGGCGCGAAGGCGTTTCACGGTCCTGTTCGGGAT
>JAEZGR010000132.1 GCA_023437255.1 Pseudomonadota bacterium
GGGGGCGCGGGCCGCGCGCCGGGCCCCCCGCCACTGCATATTCCGGGTGCATTGCGCCCCGCTTTGAACCGACAATGAGGAACACTATGACGACGCGAGCACAGGACAACCTTCTCGATTGGCTGCGTGATGCGCATGCCATGGAAGAACAGGCAGAAAAGATGCTGACGACCACGGCCGAAAGACTGGAAAACTACCCGGAACTTCGCGCTCGGATCGAGCAACATATCCAGGAAACACGGCACCAGGCGGAACAGGTTCGCGGTTGCATCCAAAGGCTGGGCGGTGATACATCGACCATCAAGGATGTCGCCGCCAAGATGGTGGCGCTGGGGCAGGGCATGAGCGGCATGTTTGTCTCAGATGAGGTGGTCAAGGCGAGCATGGCGAGCTATGCCTTTGAGCACATGGAGATCGCGAGCTATCGGGCGCTGATTGCGGCTGCGGAGGTCTGCGGCGACGCGGAGACCAAGCGTGTATGCGAAGACATTCTTCAACAAGAAGAGGCCATGGCGGCCTGGCTGGAAGAACGACTGCCCCATACGGTGCGGCAGTTCCTGATCCGCGACGAAACCCCACACACGACCGCCAAGCACTGAAGCCGAAGGTGTGTCGCGCCGCGGTGCGACAAAGAGCAGGAGGGCGCCGATGTGGCGCCCTCGTTGCTCTGTGATGGTTGGTTGGGGCGGGGCGTGATCACCCGCCGCCCCTCTCAGATCACTGTTTGTCCTGCTTTGCATCGATCGCGCGTGCCATCTCCAGATGCTTGCGCAGATTGGGCAAGGTCTTTTCAGCCATGGCCTTCACATCAGGATCTTCCGCTTCTTGCGCCGCCTTTTCGAACATCTCGACGGTGGACTCATGCGCGGCCACGCCGATCCGGTTTATGTACATTGCGTCGAACGCGCCGCCGCTCAGTGCCTTCAGTCCGGTGATTTCCGTCTTTTGAATGACCGAAGGGCCGTCGGGTGGCGTAAGACCCTTCTCGGTGGCGAGCTTCGACGCTTCCTGCGCCATTTTCTCGTGATCCTTGATCATCATCTCAGCGAATTGCTTCACCTCGGCGCTTTTCGTCTTTTCCAGTGCCAGGCGGCTGCCTTCGATCTCGGCATGGCTGCCTTGGATCGCGTTTTCCATGAAGCGGCGATCCGTCTGATTGAGCTTGGAATCGTTCATGGTGTCGCGCACAGAGGGCTGGGCGCCCGGCATGGTGGTGCCGGGGACGGCAGTCGCTTCCGGCGCGGTTGACGGGGACGTGCCCTGCGTCGTCTGGGCTTGGGCGCCTACACCGGTGAGTGCGAGGCCGAGAGCAAGGGCGATGGCGCTACGGGTCAGTTTCATACGTTTCTCCTGAAGTTGAACGGCGCTACAGCCGAAGTGACACCCTGCTTGCAAGGGGCATACCTGCCCGTCCGCCTAAACCCTCATAGCGATCACGATTCGTTTCTGCTTCAATCTGGCGCAGGCGAATACGGTGACGCGGCCGAGGGGCATGACCTTGCGAGTCGCGACCAAGCCAAGCGCCGCGACGAGCGGCCGGTGAATCAACTCATTACCCATGAGCCATGACGAAAACAAAACGAATCTGTCGCGCCATCACATGCGCGTTGCTGTTGTGCTGTTCTTTCGCGGTTTCGGCTTCTGATGCGGTGCGCATCATTGTTCCCTTCGGTCAGGGCGATGCATCCGATCTCATCGCGCGTGCAGTGGCCCAACCACTCAGCCGGTTGGTCGAACGGCCGGTTGTCATCCACAACCATTACGGCGCCGGCGGCATCATCGGCACGCAAGACGCGGTGCGTTCGAAGACCGATGGGCTGACCCTCATTCTGGGTTCGTATTCGAACATGAGTGTGAACGCGGTGTGCAGAGGAGAGCGGCTGGGTTACGCGCCGTCTTCGGCCCTGCGACCGGTTGCCATGCTGGCCCGGGCACCGCTCGTCATTGCAGTGCGGCCCGATTCTCGCATTCAGCAATTCACCGACCTCATTTCATCATTCACCGCCCACCCGGGCATTCAAATGTATGCGTCGCCAGGTCTCTGCAGTTATAGCGACTTCGTGGCGCAGTACATTGCCAGCCGTGCCGGTGTCGATGTGGTGTCGGTGGCCTACCGCGGGGGGCATGATGCCGTGCAGGCCCTTCTGGGTGGCGACGTCGACGCCGTGGTCACCGAGCTGCCCAGCGCCATGCAGGCGATTTCCGCCGGGCGTCTGAAGCCGCTCGCCATCTCTTCGCAAGAAGGCATGAGCGGTGTCCCGAGCTTCGCAGACATCGGGTTCAATCAGTTCAACTCACAGATCTGGTACGGCTTCTTTGTGCCGGCCGAAACGCCTTCCCGCGAGGGGCGGATCATGCAGAAGGCGGTTACCGAAGTGCTGAAGGACCCCGAGGTCCTGCGGCAATTACAGGCTGTGGGGGCTGAGCCCTATTCCCTGACCGGTGCCGAGATCTTTCGCGAAGTCGTGAACCTGACCCGTGCCGTCGAAGGCTATGTGAGCGAAGCGGGCCTGCGGCTCGAATAAACCTTTTCGTACGCGGGCACGCGATCAGACCGCAGGCATGGCGTGTTTTCCGGGCACCCCTTTATATATTAGTTAAATCTAATATAATGGGCGTATTCTTCATTATCCGTGGGAGTTGTCCATGCTCAGATTCGATTTGCCACCCGTGTGGTCCAACGTTACGCGCTGGGAAGCCTTTGTGAATTTTGTGGTGTGCGGCGCCAGCCTGCTTTTCACACCCTGGCTGATGGCCATCCTGGTGGCGCAGGGCTTGATCCGGGGGTTTCTGGGGCACTACAAATGCCCCGCTCACCGTGTTGGGGCGGGCCTCTTCGAGGCACGCGGTTGGGGCGGCAAGAAAGAAAATGCGGGCGCCAAGATGTTCGCGAACAAGGTTCTGTTCGTGGCGAGCCTGGTAGCGGTCATCGCCTATGCTTCCGGGAGTGACCTCTGGCGCTTTCCCTGCGTCGTGCTGATGATCTTCACGACCCTCGAGTGGGCCTTCTCGTTTTGCGCCGCCTGTTCAGTGTATGGGCTGTGGTATCGGGTTTTTCCGCCGCGCATGGGTTGATGTCGCGACTGCGGAATGCTTGACGTATCAGGTTGCCTGGCCATGCTTTTGAGGTTAGGGTGGGGAACGCAGATTTCCCGTCCATGGCTCAGGAGAAAAATATGGCGGATAAAAACACCCACCAGAACCCAGGTTCCACGACCGGTGCCGGCGCCCCGGCGGCCAGCGACCGCAACTCCCTGACAGTGGGTCCCGATGGCCCCATCTTGCTGCACGATGTGCATTTCCTCGAACAGATGGCGCACTTCAACCGCGAAAAGGTGCCGGAGCGCCAGCCACACGCCAAGGGCTCCGGCGCGTTCGGTGTCTTCGAAACGACCGAAGATGTCTCGGCCTACACCAAGGCTGCGCTGTTTCAGAAGGGCTGCAAGACCGACATGCTCGCCCGGTTTTCCACGGTGGCGGGCGAGGCCGGCAGCCCCGACACCTGGCGAGACGTGCGCGGGTTTTCGCTCAAGTTCTACACCAGCGAGGGCAATTACGACCTGGTCGGCAACAATACGCCCGTTTTCTTCGTGCGCGACCCAATGAAGTTCCCGCACTTCATCCGCAGCCAGAAGCGGCTGCCGGATTCCGGGCTGCGCGACAACCACATGCAGTGGGATTTCTGGACCCTGAATCCGGAAACCGCCCATCAGGTCACCTACCTGATGGGGGATCGTGGCCTGCCGCGTACCTGGCGCCACATGAATGGCTACGGCTCGCACACTTATATGTGGGTCAATGCCCGCGGCGAGCGCTTCTGGGTCAAATACCATTTCCACACCAACCAGGGCATGGAATTCTTCACAAACGAAGAGGCCAAGGCCATGGCGGGTGCTGACGCCGACTTCCACCGGCGCGACCTGTTTGATGCCATTGCGCGGGGCGAGCACCCCAGCTGGACCCTGTCGGTACAGGTCATGCCGTATGAAGACGCCAAGACCTATCGCTTCAATCCCTTTGATCTGACCAAAACCTGGCCACATGCCGATTACCCCTTGATCAAGGTCGGCACGATGACGCTGAACCGGAATCCCGAGAACTTCTTCGCCCAGATCGAGCAGGCCGCGTTCTCTCCCGGCAATGTGGTGCCCGGCATCGGTCTGTCGCCAGACAAGATGCTGCTGGGGCGCGCCTTCGCCTATAACGACGCGCAGCGCTACCGCATCGGGCCCAATTTCCATCAGTTGCCGGTCAATCAGCCCAAGTGCCCCGTCAACACGTATATGTTCGATGGCCACATGAATTATCAGCACAGTGGCAATCAGCCGGTGTATGCACCGAACTCGCAGGGCCGCCCCTGGGCCGATCAAACCGGCGCCATGGAAGATGGATGGGAAGCCGATGGCGGGTTCGTGCGCGCAGCCTATACCTTGCGGGCCGATGACGACGATTTCGTCCAACCCGGCACACTGGTCCGAGAAGTGTTCGACGACGCCCAGCGGGCGCGCCTTGTCGACACGGTCGCCGGGGCTCTGCTGGGCGGCGTGCGCAGCCCGGTGCTTGAACGTGCGTTTGCGTACTGGAAGAGCATCGATCCCGACATAGGTCAACGAATCGAACAGAAGGTACGATCCGGCACGGCACCGGAGCCGGCGGCCGGCATGAGCGAGGCATAGGCGGTTCTTCGTCCAGGCAAGTTTCATCGGAAACAGCATGGCCCGCGCAGCGAAAGCGTCTGCTTCACTGCGCGGGCCGTTTCTGTTGCCAATCACATTAAGCGGCGTTGTTCAGATCATGCAGGAATGTGGCGATGGAGGTTGCCGTTGGCGGCAAATGGAACAATGGTAGGCGTAAGGGCGGCTCGGGGGCATAGGTTTTGGACTACTTGTTTGTTTTTCTTGGCGGCGGCCTCGGCTCCATGAGCCGACATGCGATAAACCAGGCGATGCTCAAATGGGGGCCCGCCGGGTTTCCGTTTTCCACCCTGCTCATCAACGTGGTGGGCTCACTGCTGATGGGCCTGCTGGCGGGCCTGTTCTTGCGTTACGCTGCCGATGTGTCGGCCAACGCCAGGCTGTTTCTTGCCACCGGGTTTCTGGGTGGTTTCACCACGTTCTCCACCTACGCGCTGGAAATTGTCATGCTCCAGCAACGCGCTTCCGCCGGCATTGCGCTGGCGTACGCATTGGGTTCTGTTGTGTTGGGAGTCGCGGCCGTGGTGGTGGGAATGGCCGTGGCCAAATAAGCAAGCGCCGCAGTGTGACTACCGCTGCACCGGCCGCGCCACACGATCAACACCCAGCATCTGCAGGTTTTGCACCATGTCTTCGGCCGAGGTTTCCGGCGTCACGTTTCTGTCGATCTTCAGGATCTGCCCGTCTTTGCCGATGTAGAACGTTTGGCGTTTCGCCACGCCAGAGAGGCTCAGCACGCCATACGCCTTCGCCACCGATTTGTCTTCATCGCTCAGCAGCGGAAAGTCGGCATTGGTTTGTTCGGCAAAGTCGATATTGGCCGCCAGCGGATCGACGCTCGCCATGAAATAAGTGACATCGTACTGCCGGATTCTGTCGCCGTTTTCGGCGAGTGACTTACATTCGATCGTGCAGCCGTAGGTGTTCGCCTTGGGAAACCAGGCGAGCACGACTGCCTGTTTGCCGGTGTAATCAGAGAGCCGATACGTTTTTCCGTCGGCCCCGGGTAGCTGAAAATCGGGCGCCTTGTCGCCAACCTCGAGCGCAGCGGCTGCACCGCAAAAAGAGACCAGGCAGCCGGCCACCAGACCTGCTTTGAGTGTTCGCATCATCAGCCTCCGTTGAGCAACATCACACACACGTCCACTATACCGCCGGGCGGGCGTGTGCTCGGGAATGGTAGACCAGTGCAGCCCCCATTCGCGCATGGTGAGGCAGGCGAGGCTGCCTTCAGGGCCGCGGATGCCTTCGGCTTTCAGCGCGTCGACAAAGCGGCGTGCCAGGGCTTCGCGGATGCGCCATTTGGCGTCGCGCATGGCCCGCGTGATGGCCGGCAGCTTGCGCGCAGTCTTCGATCAGTGCCAGCTTGTGTTCGCGGCATATCCTAGTACAGCTCAGAGTTCATGGTGCTCGGGCTGGCCATGGCGGCAGGCGCCTCGGCATTCGGATGGCCCTGGGTGGGGCTGGCGGGCCTGGGCTTGTACATTATTGCCTTTGCAGTGAGCCTGGGGCCGTTGCCCTACGTGATGATGTCCGAACTTTTTCCCAGTGCGATCCGTGAAGCCGGTATTGCCGCCGCGTCGGCAACCAGCTGGCTGTTCAACGCCTTGATCGCCTTCACCTTTCTTTCCGTTGCCCCTGATCCGCCACTGCCTGACGGAGTGATTGAATGACCAAAATGCAGAAACATTCGTGCCCCTGCGGTGAAGCGGCAGGCAAGCGGCTGCTGACTTATGCCGACTGTTGTGGACGCTTTGTCGAAGATTTCGAAAACAGTCCCGCGCCGAGCGCCGAGAGCCTCATGCGGTCGCGCTATAGCGCTTTTGTCCTGCA
>JAEZGR010000186.1 GCA_023437255.1 Pseudomonadota bacterium
CGGCACATGACAATCGAATCGGCACCGAAGTACTCGATGCTTTCCACCGTCGCGTCCAGGCCATTGCCACGCTTGATCAGTTCGACATGCTCGGGGCGTACGCCCAGCCGGCTCGCGCGATCGGGCGCCGAGCCGAACGGCACACGATCACTGCCGGCGATGCAGCCGCTGCCCGGTTCAAGATCAATCAGATTCATGGCGGGGGTGCCAATGAAACGTGCGGCAAACTCGGTGGCGGGGCTGGCGTACAGGGAGTCGGGAGTATCGTGCTGCTCGATGCGGCCACCGTTCATGATCACCACGCGATCGGCCATGCTCATGGCTTCGGTCTGATCGTGAGTGACATAAACCATGGTGATACCCAGCGACTGCTGCAAGGCGCGGATCTCGCGACGCATTTCCTGACGCAGCTGGGCATCGAGATTGGAAAGCGGCTCGTCCATCAGACAGATCGGCGCCTCGGAGATCACCGCCCTGCCCAACGCGACCCGCTGTTGCTGCCCGCCCGACAGCTGCGAGGGCTTGCGATCGAGCAGCTGCTCCAGACCCAGCAGCCGCGCCGTGCGTGCCAGGCGTTCCGCATAACCGTCACGCGCTTCCTTGCGCACCTTCAGGCCGAACAGAATGTTCTCGCGCACCGTCAGGTGCGGAAACAGGGCGTAAGACTGAAACACCATAGCGATGTTTCGCTCGCGCGGTGATAGCGCGGTGACATCGCGCCCGCTCATGAGAATGCGCCCGGCCGTGGGCGTTTCGAGGCCCGCGATCATGCGCAGCGTGGTTGACTTTCCGCAGCCTGACGGGCCCAGCAGTACGGTGAAGGAACCGGCCTCGATCGTCAGGTTGACGTTATCGACCGCCGGTCTGGCGCCCCCAAACTGGCGAGACAATCCTTCAAGAACGATGGATGACATGTTGCGTGCTTTGCGGCGCGCAGCTTCGCGCCGTGGTGTTTAAAGCACGCAAGTGTAGGTAGCGTGTATTGCAGGGATATGACTGTCAGGGACGGCGACACATGATCAACATCGCCGAGCGTCCTTCCTGTGCCAGGGTGCCGTCTGTCGTGAAGTAGAGGTATAGAGGTTGGCCGCAGCTTAGCGAAGTGTCAGCGCCACGCCCCCATTAAGCCGTTCGAGTATGACTCTGCGCATGGAGTCAGGGGCCGCTTCCAACAGCGAAGGCCACTCCTTCTGGGCCAGTTTCACGGTGGCGCGGGCCACTTGCACGAGCCGCGCCGCCCGCGGAACCTGCGCCAGTTTCAACAGCTGCGCCAGATCTTCCCAACTGAATACCTTGAGCTTTGCATCGATCGCACGATTTACCCCGTAATCTGATGGCGGCACACTATCGAAGAACGCCGTGATGCACACCGGGTCATACTCGGGTGCCAACACGGGCTCGATACCGTTCGGGTACACCATGGCCCAGTTCTTGAGGTGGGCGTCAGTGTTGCCCATCAAGATGAACACCACGAACCGGTTCACGAATTCCTGAACGTCGCGCGCCGGATCGGCCGAAAGCCGGTCGATGACACGCAGCATGGCCGGATAGTCTTCGAACAGCCCCCTGCCGTATTTCTGGCGCGGCTCGTATCCCAGGATCTGAATGAACTCTTCCATGTGGAGCCGGCGGCCGTTGGGCAGACGGTCAAAGCGCTGCACGGCCAGAATCTGTTCGAAAGGCAGATGCTCGGGAAGATCGGCATCGGCGCGCGGAATCAGGTGAACCTGTGCGCACTGCAAGCCCACCGCGCGGGCAAGCTGGTAGCCCGCATACTCGTTCGCAACGAGATCGGGGTGACGGGTGGAGGGCAGCTTGAGAATATGTGAACCTGCAGCGCCTTGGCGGTGAACCGTGTAACGACGCCCTTCCTGCACGGCCGAAAACTTGGTGACCACGCCAGGGATCGAGGCGGCGTCCTCCACGGGCATCTCGACGAATCCCGGCTCCAGCACATCAAGACCCATTGCCGTGTGCCAGAGCCGCACCGCGTGGGGAATGCCTTCGCCGGCCGGCACCGGCTCGACTTCCAGGGCACCCATCAGGTCGTGGCCGGCCGCCGCCAACAGCTCGAATTCGTCGTCGGTGCTGCAGCCTCGTTCACGCGCCAGGCGCTCGCGGTTATGACCTTCCGGCAGAAGATTCTGGAAATAGCTGGGCCACTTGCCGTCGGACCGGGTGAGCCGAGCATCGCGCGCCGCCGACAGAATGGCGCGCGTGTCGGCATCATCGACGCCCTTGTAGCTGAGAGACAGTGTGGGGCGCTGAGGATCGTCTATGTAGTCACGGTCGAATGAGACGCGCAGTATGTCGCCGTACTGCGAGAGGTACCCGATCGGCCGCTTCTGGCCGTCTGCCGTGTGCAGATACATGCGCAGATAGCGGATGAACGTGCTCATGGCTATTTCCGTTCGAGAAGCCGGTCGACGACCGACGCGGGGGCCTCCACCCCGGCGCGCTGGCCGACGATACGCCCGCCCGACTGAACGAAGTGCTCGAGATCGCGGCGAATGGCGGTGGGCACCAGCATGAGTTCCATGCCCAGTGCCCGCGCCATGACCTCCAGCGTGGAAAGCCGGGGGTCGGTGGTGCCGGACTCGGCCTTCTGCACGGCCATGCGGCTGAGCCCGGCTTTGTCGGCAAGCTCAGCTTGAGTGAGGCCTTGTTCCCGACGTACCTGGGCAAGGTCGAAGGGGAGATTGCTCATGAAAGTGATCTTTTCTTCTCAAATGATCACTTATCATATCATCTTCAGGAGGAGAATCTCTCAAATAGATAACTATAGTTATCTATTTAATTATAAAGATCATTAAAGAGATCACGTCTACCCCAATTCCTGTCACCGCCCATCTCAAGACTGCCACTCTTCCATCAGAATAGGCACCGCCAGATTGCACGAGTGAATCCCCATGACCGTGGTGAGCTGGATGGCTTCCAGAATCTCTTCACGGGTAGCGCCATGCTGAATCGCGTTTCGCATATGGCGCCGTACTCCGGGGCCATACAAATGCGTTGTCGCCGCATTGATCGCTATCAGAATCAGTTCCTTGTACTTCTGGGGCAGCGGACCGTTCTTTTGGGGCACACTCCGAAACGCGAGGTAGGACTCCATGAACTCCGGATCCAGCTCGCGCAGCTGATCCCACAGGGGGTTCCAGTCGCCTTTCGCGATGTGTTCCTCACACAGTGGCGTGGGCACGTTCGGCTGCGGCTTCTCGTGTTGACTCATTGTGTTCTCTTCCTTGGTTTGTTTTTGCAGCCTCGAGCACAAAGGCGGCGGCGCGTTCGCCGATCATCATGGCGGCTGCATTGGTATTGGACGAGGCAATCGTCGGCAGGACTGAAATATCGGCCACCCGCAAGCCCTCGACGCCATGCACGCGCAGCTGGGAATCCACCACAGAATGGCCGGGGCGACCCATGCTGCAGGTCCCTACCGTATGCCAGGCCGTCTGGCCCGACTCCTTGATGTAATCCAGCAAGCCTTCATCCGAGGTCACGTCCTGACCCGGGCGCTCCTCAGCGATGATGACGTCGCGCATCGCGGGCGTCGCGGCAATCTGGCGGATCAGCCTCAACAGGCGAATGGCGCAGGCCTGATCGTCTTCGTGCTGAAGATAATTGGGCTGAATCGCCGGGGCGTCATGCGGGTTCGCCGACACGCAGTGCACATAACCCCGTGAGCGTGGATACAGCATGAAGCCGCCGATCGAGAAACCCGAAAACTTGTCGATGCCACCAACGCCCGAGCGCGAATAACGGTCTTTGCCGCTGATGTGATAGATGCGCACCATGACATCCGCGCGATCCAGACCGGGGTCGCTGCGCGTAATGGCATGCGCCGTGGATGAGGTTCCCGCCATCAGCCCCTTGCGAGTCAGCAGATACTGCAGACCGACCCGCATCTTGTGATAAGGGCTGCGCATGATGTCGTTGATGGTCTCGGGGATCGATGTGCGATACGTGCAGCGGATCTGCAAGTGGTCGCTCATGTTCTCGCCCACCGCAGGCAGGTGCTGCGCCACGGGAATACCCAGCCGGCGCAGGCGCTCCTGGTCACCGATGCCCGACAACTCCAGAATCTGCGGCGACTGAATGGCACCCGCACTGAGCACGGTCTCATGTCGGGCGTGCGCCACGCACTGTTGCCCCTCATGCTCATACTCGACACCCACACACCGCCCCGCCTCTATGACAAGGCGGCGAACAAAGGCATTCGTGCAGATCGTGAGATTCTTGCGGCCGCGTGCAGGCCGAAGGTAGGCAACAGCCGCCGTCTGTCGCCGCCCGTTGCGGGCATTCTGTTCGAGATAGCGCACGCCTTCGTACACGCCGCCGTTGTATTCCGCGGTAGGCGGAATACCGGATTCAAGGCAACCCTGCACAAAGGCGTCTGATATGTCGTCGGGGTCGTGCCGCCCGCGATCCGTGATCCATACCGGCCCCGACCGTCCCCGGTTCGGGTTGTCGCCGTACGGATACGTTTCCACCTTTGCGAACCACGGCCAGACATCCTGATGGCTCCAACCCGAGATGCCCAGTTCCGACCAGCTGTCGAACTCTGCCGGATCACCCCACACGTACGCCATCCCGTTCACCGCACTGGAACCGCCCAGCACCCGGCCACGCGGCCAGTACACCTTCTGACCCTTCAGATAGGACTGCGGCTCCGTGAAGAACGGCCAGGCATATTTCTCGTTGGTGAGAAGCTTGCCGACACCCAGCGGGATATGAATCCACGGATTGGAGTCGGGACCACCGCCCTCCAGCAACAACACGGTGTGGCGACCCGACTCACTGAGCC
>JAEZGR010000233.1 GCA_023437255.1 Pseudomonadota bacterium
TGCAGGAACCCGATCGCCAGGAGCTGTATTCGGATGCACAGGAACTCATTCCCGGCATGGAGGTGGGCGAATACATCGAAGAACCGCTCGAACCCGAAGAGTTCGGTCGTATTGGCGCCCAGGCCGCCAAACAGGCCATCCTTAAGAAGATCCGCGACGCCGAGCGCGAGCAGGTGCTGAACGACTTCCTTGAGCGTGGTGAAACCATTGTCTCGGGCACCGTCATGCGCATGGACAAGGGCGATATCATTGTCGATACAGGCAAGATCGAGGCACGTCTTCCGCGTTCCGAGATGATTCCGCGCGAGAACATCCGCGTGGGCGACCGCATTCGTGCCTGGGTCATGAAGATCGACCATGCCGCCCGCGGTCAGCAGGTCATCCTGTCGCGTACGGCACCCGAATTCATCCGCGAACTCTTCGAGAACGAAGTTCCCGAAATCGAGCAGGGCCTGCTCGAGATCAAGGCGGCTGCCCGTGATCCGGGTGTGCGCGCTAAAATTGCCGTTGTGGCTTATGACAAGCGCATCGATCCCATCGGCACATGTGTCGGCATGCGCGGTTCGCGTGTAACCGCCGTGCGTAATGAACTGGGCGGCGAGCAGGTCGATATCGTGCTGTGGTCCGACGACCCCGCAGAATTCGTCATTGGCGCCCTGGCGCCGGCTCACGTCGAGTCCATCGTCGTCGACGAAGACAAGCATGCCATGGATGTCGTGGTCGATGCCGAAAACCTGCCCAAGGCAATTGGCGCGCGCGGTCAGAACGTGCGCCTGGCCTCTGAGCTCACCGGCTGGCAGATCAACATCATGACGCCGGAAGAAAGCCAGAATCGGCAGGAAGAAGAGCGCGCCGATCTGCGGCAAACCTTCATTTCCCGTCTCGACGTCGACGAGGAAGTGGCCGATATCCTCATCGACGAGGGGTTCTCCGGCCTCGAGGAAATCGCTTACGTGCCGCTGCAGGAGCTGCTCGACATCGAAGCCTTCGACGAAGAAACCGTCAACGAGCTTCGCACACGCGCCCGCAATGCCTTGCTGACCGAGGCCATTGCCCAGGAAGAGCGCGTCACCAGCGCGCAGAATCTCCTGGAAATCGAAGGATTGACCCCCGAACTGGTGGCCAGGTTGGCCGAGAACGACATTCTCGATATCGACGCCCTTGCTGAACTCGCTACCGACGAATTGTCGGAAATTACCGGCCTTGATACTGAACAGGCCAGCGAGCTCATCATGAAGGCGCGAGCCCACTGGTTCGATGATGAAGACTGAAACCATTCAGAGAACCGGGTCCATCCATATTGAAAAATAGTAGTTGCAAGCAAGAGAGAGTCGAATGCCGAGTAACACCGTCGCCCAGTTCGCCGTTGAACTGAAAATGCCTGCGAACGTACTGCTGGAGCAGTTGCGTGCCGCCGGCGTTGATATCAAATCGGTCGACGACCCTGTCACCGACGCGGACAAGGCGAAACTCCTCGAGTCGCTGCGCCGTGCGCATGGGGCATCTGAAAGTCAGAAGATCACCCTGACGCGTCGCCAGACCTCCGAGATCCGCCAGGCCGACGGGTCGGGCCGTTCGCGCACGATTCCGGTCGAGGTGCGGAAGAAACGGGTGTTCGTGAAGCGTGACACCACCGAGCTGGCTGCCGAAGCAGCGCGGGCCGCCGAGCAGGCGCGTGCCGAGGCCGAGGCCGAAGCCGCCGCGAAGCCTGCCGCAGCACCGGCACCGTCTGAAGCGCCGGCCGAAGCCCCCGTGGCACAGGCACCCGCTCAGGCAGCGACTCCTCCCGCAGAACAGCCCGAAACGGCAGCACCCGAAAAGCAAGCTGAGCCGGCTGCACCGGTTGCCGAGCCGGAGCCGGTCCAGGCCGAAGCCGAACCGGAGCGTCCGGCCGCAGATCCCGAGCCTCAGCCAGAGGCGGTCGAGGCACCGGCCAGTGAGCCCGAGGTTCCTGCAGCCGCCCAGGTTGAGCCCGCGCCCACAGCGGCACCTGAGGCAGCAGCGCCCAAGGCAACACGTGCGGTGGCTAAGTCTGAAGACAAGCCTGCGCCTGCCAAGGCTGCTGCGCCCAAGGCTGCACCGGCCCGCGAAACGGCTGCGCGCGATGTCGACGAAGACCGCGAGAAGGCCCGCAAGGCTGCCGAAGCCGAGGCCGCTGCATTGCGTGCCATGCTGAATCGCCCCCGCAAGGTCCTCAAGGCGCCTGAGCCCGAGGGCGGCATTTCCGGTACGCTGCACAAGCCTGCCGGCAAGGGCAAGAAAGACGCGAAGCCGGCTACGACCGATGCCCGCAAGACAGCCAAGGCGCCAGAAGCGGGTGCCTGGACCGAAGACGGTGGCCGCAAGAAGCCTGCCGCCCGCGAGGCCGCAGCGCCTGCCGGGCGTGAAGGCTGGCGCGCCGGTGGCAAGGCCAAGGGCGGCGGTCGTGGCGGTCGCAACCGTCAGGCGCAGCAAGATCACCGTGAGCCGCAGGCTCAGGAATTCATTGCCCGTGAGGTGCACGTTCCGGAAACCATTACGGTTGCCGACCTGGCCCACAAAATGGCAGTGAAGGCTGCCGAGGTCATCAAGCACCTCATGAAACTGGGTCAGATGGTCACCATCAACCAGGTGCTCGACCAGGAAACGGCCATGATCGTGGTCGAGGAAATGGGGCATACCGCCATTGCGGCCAAGCTCGATGATCCCGAGGCCTTTCTCGATCAGACCGACATCGTCGAGGGCGAAGCCCTGCCGCGCGCGCCGGTCGTCACTGTCATGGGTCACGTCGACCACGGCAAGACCTCGCTGCTCGATTACATTCGCCGTACCAAGATCGTTTCCGGCGAAGCCGGCGGCATCACGCAGCACATCGGTGCCTACAGCGTGAAGACCGATCGTGGCATGGTGACCTTCCTCGACACCCCGGGGCACGAGGCCTTTACGGCCATGCGTGCACGCGGTGCCAAGGCGACCGATATTGTCATTCTCGTGGTGGCGTCCGACGACGGCGTCATGCCGCAAACCCGTGAAGCCATCCACCACGCGCAAGCTGCCAACGTGCCGCTGGTCGTGGCCATCACCAAGATCGACAAGCCCGAGGGCAACCCCGAGCGCGTCAAGCAGGCGCTGGTCGCCGAGCAGGTGGTGCCCGAGGAATACGGCGGCGACGTGCCGTTCGTGGGCGTGTCGGCCAAGACCGGTGAAGGCATCGACGAACTGCTCGAGAACGTGCTGCTGCAGGCCGAAATCCTGGAGCTGAAGGCACCGGTCGACGCACCTGCCAAGGGTATCGTCATCGAAGCCCGTCTCGACAAGGGTCGGGGCTCCGTGGCCACCATTCTGGTGCAGAGCGGTACGCTGCGCCGTGGCGATACGGTCCTCGTGGGTGCCAGCTTCGGCCGTGTCCGCGCCATGCTGAATGACCAGGGCAAGAGCGTTAACGAAGTCGGCCCTTCGATTCCGGTCGAAATCCAGGGCCTCACCGAGGTGCCGCAGGCCGGCGACGAGCTCATCGTCATGGCCGACGAGCGCAAGGCTCGCGAAATTGCACTGTTCCGTCAGGGCAAGTTCCGCGACGTCAAGCTGGCGCGCCAGCAGGCGGCCAAGCTCGAGTCCATGTTCGAGAACATGGGCGAAGGCACCCAGACCCTGTCGCTCATCATCAAGACCGACGTGCAGGGCTCGCAAGAGGCGCTGGTTTCCTCACTGCTCAAGCTCTCGACCGACGAGGTTCGTGTACAGGTGGTGCACGCAGCCGTGGGTGGCATTTCCGAAAGCGACGTCAACCTGGCGATTGCCTCGAACGCGGTCATCCTTGGCTTCAACGTTCGCGCCGAGCAAAGCGCCAAGAAGCTCGCCGAGAACAACGGCATCGACCTGCGCTACTACAACATCATCTACGACGCGATCGATGATGTGCGCAACGCCATGTCCGGCATGCTGGCGCCCGAGAAGCGCGAAGAAATCATCGGCATGGTCGAGATCCGCGAGGTCTACAGCATTTCGCGTATCGGCAAGGTCGCCGGCTGCATGGTGCTCGATGGTGTGGTTCGCCGCGACTCCCAGGTTCGTCTGCTTCGCAACAACGTGGTCATCTGGACCGGCGCGCTCGAATCGCTGCGCCGCTTCAAAGACGACGTCAAGGAAGTCAAGTCGGGCTTTGACTGCGGTATCACACTGCGCAACAACAACGATATCGAAGTGGGCGATCAGCTCGAAGTCTTCGAGATCCGCGAGATTGCGCGCACGCTTTAATCAACATGGCTCGACACAAGACCCGACAGAACGCAGGCCGGAACATCCGGCTCGGG
>JAEZGR010000266.1 GCA_023437255.1 Pseudomonadota bacterium
GTGCTGCAGAGCGTGGTCTGGAACTCTCCGCCGACGTCATCAGTTGGCTGCTCACGCATCACGAGCGCGACATGAGCCGCCTGAGCGCCCTGGTGGATGCGCTCGACCGTTACTCCCTGGCCCGCCACCGCGCCATCACCCTGCCCCTGCTGAAAGAGCTGCTGGCAGATGATCAGCCCTGAGAATCTGAACGCAATGTCCCATCCCAAACGCCTGGTACTTTTTGACCTCGACCACACGCTTCTGCCACTCGACAGCGACTACCAGTGGGCCGACTTCCTGGCCCGCACGGGTCGCGCCGGAGACCCTGCCGAGGCGCAACGGCAAAACGAAGAACTGATGGAGCGCTACAACCGTGGCGAACTCACGGCAGAACAATCGGCGGAGTTCATGCTGGGGCTGCTGGCGCGCGCCACCTTGCCCGATCTGGCCCTCTGGCACGAAGTCTTCATGGCCGAAGTGATCCGGCCCGCGATTCGCGAGAACGCCATCGAGCTGGTACAGCAACACACCACCGGTGGCGACCTGTGTGCGGTTGTCACCGCCACCAATGACTTCGTCACCGCGCCGATTGCGCGCGCCTTCGGGATCCCGCACCTGATCGCCACCGTGGCCGAGATGCGCGAAGGTCGCTACACAGGCCGAATCGAAGGCGTTCCCAGCTTCCAGGCCGGCAAGATCGTTCGCGTCGACGCATGGCTGGCCGGCATGGGCCTGACCCGCGATGATTTCGAGGAAACCTGGTTTTACAGCGACTCACCCAACGACCTGCCGCTGCTCGAGGTCGTGAGCCATCCCGTCGCGACCAACCCGAGCCCCAAGCTGCGCGAAATCGCACAATCGCGAGGCTGGCAGATACTGGACCTCTTCCTGGAGTTGCAGGACGCCAAGTCGTAACCGGCTTGTGGTCATAAAATACGCCCATGCTGCCAGAAACAATAAAGAAATTCGTCGCCCGGCTGTTCACGAGCCCACGCAAGGGGCCGGAGCGCCTGCCCGTTGAAAAACACGGCATTGATCGCCGCCACGTCTCGCGTCACGCCATCAAAGTGTGTGAGGTGCTGCGTCAGCACGGCTTCGAGGCCTATGTCGTGGGCGGAGCCGTACGCGACCTGATCGTGGGCCTGCAACCCAAAGACTTCGATGTAGCCACCAACGCCACACCAGAACAGGTCAAACCGCTATTCCGGCGCGCCCGCATCATCGGCAAACGTTTCCGTCTCGTGCATGTGGTGTTCGGCCCCGAGATCATCGAGACCGCCACATTCCGTGCGGCCTCGGCCGCCGGTAACGGGCATACCGACGAACATGGCCGGATCCTGCGCGACAACGAGTACGGCACGCACGAAGAAGATGCGGCGCGCCGCGATTTCACGTTGAACGCGTTGTACTACGATCCACTCACCGAAGAAGTCATCGACTTTCATCGGGGCGTTGCTGACCTTCAGAAGCGCACGGTGCGCATGATCGGCGACCCGGAACAACGCTATCGCGAAGACCCGGTGCGCATGCTGCGCGCAGTGCGGTTCGCCTCCAAGCTGTCAGCCGAGATCGAACCGGCCACCCTCGAGCCGATCCGCCGTCTCGCCCCCCTCATCGAGCACGTTCCGGCTTCGCGCCTGTTCGATGAAACGCTGAAGCTGCTGACCTGCGGGCACGCCATGGACTGCCTGCGCAAGCTTCGTGAGGTCGGGCTGCATCAAGACCTCATGCCCTTGCTCGACATCGTGTTCAATGTGCCCGAAGGTGAAGAATTCGTCGATCTGGCGCTGGCACGCACCGATGCACGCGTACGCGCCGGCAAGCCGGTGAGCCCGAGCTTTCTTTTTGCCGCACTGCTCTGGAAGCTCGTCAATCAGCGCTGGCAGGCATTGGTACAGGCTGGGGGCCATCCCACGCAGTCACTGCTCGAGGCCGCAGACTCCGTGCTCGACGAACAGTCGCGCAAGATGGCTATACAACGTAGATTCCTGGCCGACATTCGCGAGATCTGGTTCATGCAGGCCCGGTTCGACCGGGTCAGCCCCAAAGCCATCTGGCGTATGCTCGAGCAACCCCGTTTCCGGGCGGCGGTCGACTTTCTGCAGCTCAGGGCGGAAGCTCGCGAGGTGGACAGCGTCATGGCCCAATGGTGGATGGATCTGGCCAACTCCGACCCCGACGACCGCGTACCCATGATCGAGGGCTACCAGGCCCAGAACCGCGAGCGCGCCCCCGCCCTGCGCAAACGGCGGCGCCGCCCGCGCCGACGCTCCAATGCCGGCGGGACGCCCGAGGCTTCAAAGGAATGAACCCGGACAGTCATTCGCAGGTGCCTGGCATCGGCGAACCCCTCGACGCCAGCGCGTTCATCAGGCCCCCGCGTCGCGTCACGGCCTATATCGGCATGGGCGCCAATCTTGGTGACGCCCGCGCGACACTCGACGCAGCCACGACCGATATCGCGGCCCTGCCCGGCATTCACGCCACGCAACGCTCTGCGCTGTATCGCAGCGCCCCGGTGAACGCCAAGGGTCCCGATTTCGTGAACGCGGTGCTCGGGGTGGAGACCACACTTGAAGCCGAGGATCTGCTGCGCGCCCTGCACAGCGTCGAGAATCGT
>JAEZGR010000014.1 GCA_023437255.1 Pseudomonadota bacterium
GCTGACGCTGTTCGACGCTCTGCCGCAGCCCCCCGCAACGGAGCTGCGGCCGGCGACACCGACGGTGCCGCCCGAAGCCGCGCCCCGCCCCGAGCTGGCGCAGTCTCCGGTCAGAATCATCCGGCCCGCCACCATGCCAGCGGGTTGCCGCTGGCACGAGGTTGAAACACCCAGGCAAAGTATCGGCTTCATGCTGCGCAGGTCGCGGCGCAAGACCATCGGCCTGACCATCAGCGACGATGGGCTGGTCATTACGGCACCGGGCTGGGTCCCCTTCGCCCAGATCGCCGACACGGTACGCATCAAGGCGCCCTGGATTCTTCGCAAGCTCAAGGCCCTGCATGCCCGCCAGCAGCATCTGGCTACCGCCGACACACGCTGGCAGGACGGCGGCCGATTTCCCTACCTTGGCGTCAACATCGCGCTCGCCATTCGCCCCGACGCTGGTACGGTGCTTTTCAGCGGCGATCCGCTTGCCCCGATCGACCGCGATACCCTCACCCTGCCCTTGCAATGCGACAGCAGCACCGATCGCGTACGTGAGCGGGTGCACGTCTGGCTGCAACAGCAGGCTGCCGAACTGTTTGAAGCGCGTCTGCGTCATTTCTGCCGGCTGGCCGACGTCCACCTGAGCGGCTGGCGCCTGGGCTCGCCGGCAGCGCGCTGGGGCTCGTGCAGCAGCGACGGTCGCATCATGCTGAACTGGCGGCTGATACACTTTGCTCCTCAAGTTGTGGATTATGTCGTGGCCCACGAAGTGGCCCACCTGCGACACATGAATCACGGACCGGCTTTCTGGCAGGAGGTCGGGCGTCTCTACCCCGACTTTGCCCAGGCACGCCTGGCCCTCAAACCCCATCACCCCGGCAGCCTGCCCCTCTTGTGAGGGCGGCTGCCACGGCAACCTCAGGAGTATTCCATGCGTATCCTGCATACCATGCTGCGCGTCGGCGATCTTGAAAAATCGCTCGACTTCTACATCAACGTTCTGGGCATGCACCTGTTGCGACGCAAAGACTATCCCGAAGGCAAGTTCACGCTCGCTTTCGTGGGCTTCCAGCCCGAGGAAGAAGGCGCCGTCATTGAACTCACCCATAACTGGGACACGCCTTCCTACGATCTGGGCAATGGCTATGGCCACATCGCACTCGAAGTGGAAGACGCATACGAAGCGTGTGCGGCGATCAAGGCGCGCGGCGGCAATGTGACCCGCGAAGCCGGCCCCATGAAGCACGGCCAGACCGTCATCGCATTTGTCGAGGATCCCGACGGCTACAAGATCGAACTGATTCAGCGCAAGTCGCGAATCGACTGAGCGACTGCGGGGCGGCCGTCGGTTCAGCCCCGCAGTGCTGCAATGACCGCGGCTTCGGCCGCTTCCAGAGCCTCTGCCTGTGCGTCGGTGAGCCCGCCATGTGCGTGGGCCTGACGCCAGTCTTTCAGACCCGCCTGCCGGATCTGTTCGCGCAGACCCTGCACATTCACCACACACTCATACGCCCGCTCAAGCGCCCCCAGGTGCTGCAGGCCATGACTCGCCCAGACCATACCCACCAGTCGCTCGCGGGTATCGGAAGGCGCCAGCAGCAATTCTGCGCACAACATGGTGGCCGTGTCGTCGGGTTCTGCAGCACGCATTCCGGGCGGCAGCAACAGCCCCTTGAGCGCAACGCCAAACCCCGGCACCCGCCGGTTCTCGAGAATGCCTTCCATAAGCCGCTCGATTGAATGGAAGGCATCGGCCGCACACCACTGCACCAGAGGCAAATCAGCATCGTGTCGCCCGTCATCCTGCCAGCGCTTGAGCACCGCGCACAACGACACCAACTCTGCAAGCGCTTTCAGCAGGCGCTCCAGGGCCGGCTCGTTATGCGCATGAAGCGGACGCGTGCCCGGCAACAGCAGCTCGACCAAGAGCGCGAGTGCTGACGCATAGCGATTGACCCGACGGTAGAACGGCGCAACCGGACCCAACAGTCGGGGACACGGTGAAAAACGCCCGTGGCTCCAGGCACGCGCAGAAGCCCTCAACAGGGTGGCCCAGGCCCGGGCCGCATGACGCCACACAACATGATCGAACGCCGCGCAGCCCGCCTCGGTGTCAGCCGTTTCAAGCGCATCGAGTTCGCTGACGAGGTAGGGGTGCACCCTGCCCACGCCCAGCGCCAGCACCGCGGTATTGCGCGCCTGCGGTGCCAGGCCCTCGAAACCGAACAGCGCCGGCAAGAGCTCGTGCAGCCCCGCCTGCCATTCGCTCAGCGCCGGGGTCGCGCCGGCGCTGCCCAGCAGGTCCATGCTGTCACCCATCGCGCTGCGCACGTCTTCGAAAATGCCCATGTCGACGACGGCCGCCGAAAGCACCGGCTTATAGCCGAGGTCAACGGCCGCGCACAAAAAGCGCCGCCCGGCCTCGACACGATAGGCCGTGGCGGCAAGCCGCCCCAGCCTGCTGCGGGCACCCAGCATCTCGCATCCTGACCCATCTGCCTGCACCCGCAACACCGCGCTGGCCGCATGCGCCGCCAACGACACCGACGCCGACGAAAGCGCAGGCAGCGCAATGCCCTTGGCCACCGACTGCGCAGCCAGCAGCGCCGGCAACGCGGATTCGAGCGCGTCGCCCCCACCCAGTAGGGCCGACACGGGCAGCTGGACGTCGTGACCATCGAACACGCCCCCACGCCACGCCACAGTGGGTGTGGTGTCGGCTCCGGAGGCGAGCCCCGGACCCGCCTCCGCGCAGGACGTGAGG
>JAEZGR010000061.1 GCA_023437255.1 Pseudomonadota bacterium
CAATGAAGCCATGACCACTCTTGGCCGCCACGACGTAACGATTCTCGGCGGGGCCGGCCACCACATGCACGATGCGAGAACCGGGTTCGATCTCGATCATCGACGTGATGGGCTGCCCGTCGCCACGGGCGGAAGGCAGATTGGCCACGGGCACCGTGTACGCCCGCCCGGTGTTCGAGAAGGCCACCAGCTCGTGGGTGCTGAGGCACTCAATGGCGTCGTAGAGGCTGTCGCCCGCCTTGAAGGAAAACTGGCTGGCGTCGTGACCATGCCCCTGTCGGGCGCGCAGCCAGCCCTTCTGGGAAACGATGACGGTGACCGGCTCCTCAACGACCCGCGTCTCGAGCACGGCGCGCTCGGCCGGCTCGATGAGGGTGCGACGTTCGTCGCCGAACGCCTTCGTGTCTGCCTCGATCTCCTTGATCATGAGACGTTTGAACGCGGCGGGGTTGTCGAGCAATTCCTGCAACTTCTTCTGCTCGTCGCGCTGACGCTCAAGTTCCTGCTCGATGCGTATGCCTTCGAGACGGGCCAGCTGACGCAGGCGCATTTCCAGGATGTCATCGGCCTGCCGCTCGGTAAGCCGGAAGCGCTCCATGAGCGCTGCGCGTGGCTCATCGGACTCACGTATGGTCTGTATGACTTCGTCGACATTCAGATAGACCACCATGCGGCCTTCAAGCACGTGTATGCGGTCGGTCACCTTGTCAAGGCGGTGCCGGGTGCGCCGCGTCATGGTGTCTGCGCGATAGGAAAGCCATTCGGTCAGCATGTCACGCAGCGTGCTCTGACCCGGCCGGCCATCGCGCCCGATGCACACCAGGTTGATGGGCACGCTTGATTCCATGCTGGTCTGGGCCAGCAGCACCGTCACCAGCTCATCACGGCTGATTCGGCTGCTCTTGGGCTCGAACACCAGGCGCACGGCGGCGTCCTTCCCGGACTCGTCTCGCACGGTGTCGAGCAGACTCAACATCAGCGCCTTGGTCTGTTGCTGATCCGTGGACAGCGACTTCTTGCCCGCCTTCACCTTCGGGTTCGTGCGCTCTTCGATTTCTTCGAGCACTCGCTGCGCCGACGTACCCGGCGGCAGCTCGGTGACCACCATCTGCCACTGGCCGCGCGCCAGCTCCTCGAAGTGCCAGCGGGCACGTGCCTTGAGTGAGCCGCGGCCGTTCTGATAGATGGCCGCGATCTCTTCGTGCGAAGAAATGATCTGGCCGCCGCCCGAGAAATCAGGCCCCGGTACCAGGGTGTGCAGTTCTTCGTCAGACAGACGGGGATTGCGAATGAGCGCCACGCACGCCGCAGCCACTTCGCGCAAATTGTGGGAAGGAATCTCGGTGGCCATGCCTACCGCAATGCCCGAAGCACCGTTCAGCAGCACCACGGGCAACCGGGCCGGCAGCAGAGCCGGTTCTTTCTGACTGCCGTCATAGTTTGGCAGAAAGTCGACCGTGCCCTCATCGAGCTCATCGAGCAGCACCTGCGCGAACGGTGTGAGTCGCGCCTCGGTGTAGCGCATGGCTGCGGCGTTGTCGCCGTCGCGCGAACCGAAGTTGCCATGACCGTCGATCAGGGGATAGCGCAGGACGAAATCCTGAGCCATGCGCACCATGGCATCGTAGGCCGCCTGGTCGCCATGCGGGTGATACTTGCCCAGCACGTCGCCGACCACGCGTGCCGATTTCACCGGCTTGGCGCCAGCGCCCAGCCCCATGGCATGCATTGCATACAGAATGCGCCGCTGCACGGGCTTCTGACCGTCGGAGACGTCTGGCAGCGCGCGCCCGCGCACCACCGACACCGCATAATCGAGGTAGGCCTGCTCGGCATACCAGGCCAGCGTGATGCTGTCGTCGTCAGCGGAAAAACCCGCCTGTGTTGTATCCATTCAGAACTTCTCCGGTAGTGCGCTCAGACGTCGACGTCGGCGAGGTTGCCCTTTTCTTCGAGCCATTGGCGCCGCTGCCCCGATTCGCCCTTGCCCATCAGCATGCGGAACATTTTCTGCGTTTCGTCGGGGCCTGGCGCGCCATAGGTCACGGGCAGCAGTCTGCGGGTGTCGGGGTTCATGGTCGTGTCCCACAACTGTTCGGCACTCATTTCGCCCAGACCCTTGAAGCGGCTGATGCTCCAGCTGCTTTCGCGCACGCCTTCGCTGCGGAGCTTTTCAAGCACGGAGTCGAGTTCGGCCTGGTCAAGACAGTACAACTTGCGCGCCGGGCGCTTGCCCGCTGCCGGCACGTCGACCCGAAACAGCGGGGGCCTGGCCACATAGACATTGCCGGCTTCGATAAGCCGCGGAAAATGCCGGAAGAACAGCGTGAGCAGCAGCACCTGAATGTGCGATCCGTCGACGTCCGCATCGGAAAGGATGCAGATCCGCCCATAGCGAAGTCCGGACAGGTCCACTATATCGTCGGGGCCATGCGGATCGACGCCGATGGCCACGGAAATATCGTGGATCTCGTTATTGGCGAACAGGCGGTCGCGCTCGACTTCCCAGGAATTCAACACCTTGCCGCGCAGCGGCAGAATGGCCTGGAATTCCTTGTCGCGACCCATCTTGGCCGAGCCTCCAGCGGAGTCTCCCTCGACCAGGAACAGTTCGGTACGCGTGCTGTCGCTGGATTCGCAGTCGGTGAGCTTGCCCGGCAACACGGCGACGCCCGAACTCTTGCGCTTCTCGACCTTCTGCGCCGAACGCGCACGCGCCTGCGCCTGACGGATCGCGCTTTCGGCCAGTTTGCGGCCGTATTCAACGTGGCCATGCAACCATAATTCGAGGGCGTTGCGCACATAGCTGCTGATCATGCGCACGGCATCGCGGCTATTCAGACGTTCCTTGATCTGCCCTTGGAACTGGGGATCCAGGACCTTGGCCGACAGCACGAAGCTCGCTCGGGCAAACACGTCTTCAGGCAACAGCTTGACCCCCTTGGGAATCAGACTGTGCAACTCGGCGAAGGACTTCACGGCCGAGAACAGGCCGTCGCGCAGGCCCGCTTCGTGCGTGCCGCCACCCGGCGTCGAAATGAGGTTGACGTAGGATTCGCGCACGGTGGGCCCGTCGGCCGTCCAGACCACGACCCATTGTGCTCCCTCGCCCTCGGAATAGGTTTCGTCGTCGGCGTCGGCGTAGTGGCTGCCCTCGAAGGCGGGCACGATGCGTTCACTGTCACCCAGGGCCTGCTCCAGGTAGCTGCGCACGCCATCGTCGTACTGCCATGACTGCGTTTCGCCCGTCTTTTCGTTGTGCAGTTCAAAGCGTACCCCGGCCAGCAGCACCGCCTTGCTGCGCAAGCTGTGCACCAGCTCGCCCAGAGGGATGGTGGCCGAGTCGAAATACTGCGGATCGGGCCAGACACGCACCCGCGTGCCGGATGCCTTGCGCGGCGCATTGCCGACCACGGCAAGCGGCGACTCGACCTCGCCTCCGGCAAAGACCAGTTCGTGCACCTTGCCATCGCGCGTCACCCGCACCTCCATGCGGCGCGACAGGGCGTTGGTGACCGAAACACCCACCCCATGCAGGCCGCCCGAGAAGGCGTAGGCACCGCCGGATTTCTTGTCGAACTTGCCGCCCGCATGCAGGCGGGTGAAGACGATCTCGACCACGGGCGCCTGTTCCTGCTCGTGCAGGCCAACCGGAATGCCCCGGCCGTCGTCGTCAACGGTGACGCTGCCATCAGTATGAAGTGTGACGCTCACGCAACGCCCGAATCCGGCCAGGGCTTCGTCGGCGGCGTTGTCGATCACCTCCTGAATGATATGCAGCGGGTTCTCGGTGCGGGTGTACATGCCGGGGCGCTGCCGGACCGGCTCCAGCCCCTTGAGTACCCGTATCGATGCTTCGTCGTAGCGGGAATTGGACAATTTGATTCCGTATATGAGCGTCAGCGAAGGCTGTATTTTACGGACAGCTCGGCGGGCGGGTGCGATCGCCCGCACAGGCTTGTCCTGGGGCAGGCCCTGCCTGCAACACCGTTGCACAGCGGGCCACTAGTGGTATGCTTGCAGAAAACGACAGACGGCGCGGCCTTTCGCGCCTGTGCAGAATACGTGCCGCAACGCGGCCCATGTACGAATTTCACCTTTCTACTTTCCTCCTGCCATGAGCGATTCCATTAAAAATGTGACGGACTCCTCGTTCGAGTCTGATGTACTGAACTCCGATATCCCCGTCCTCGTCGATTACTGGGCAGAATGGTGTGGCCCCTGCAAAATGATTGCGCCGCTCCTTGACGAAGCCGCCAAGCAATACCAGGGCCGTGTTATGATTGCGAAGCTTAATGTCGATGAAAACCCCGAGACAGCCGCCAAGTTCGGCATCCGCGGTATCCCGACACTGATGCTCTTCAAAGACGGCAAGGCTGCCGCCACCAAAGTCGGTGCCATGTCCAAGTCGCAGCTCAGCGCTTTCCTGGACGAATCACTCTAAGAAATCCCGGCACCGCCCCTACCGTAAATTCGCGCGAGCCCTCTCCGGGCTTGCCACCCACCGCAATCCAACACCCCTCTCTCTTCACCACCCATGCACCTGAATGAATTAAAGGCACTGCACGTATCGCAGCTGCTCGAAATGGCTGCCAGTCTGGAAATCGACAACGCCAGCCGGCTGCGCAAGCAGGAGCTCATGTTCGCCATCATGAAGAAGCGCGCCAAGCAAGGCGAGCAGATCTTCGGAGACGGCGTACTTGAAGTGTTGCCCGATGGCTTCGGCTTCCTTCGTTCTCCCGAAACGTCATATCTTGCGAGCACCGACGACATTTATATCTCGCCCTCGCAGATTCGCCGCTTCAATCTGCACACGGGCGATTCGATTGAAGGCGAGGTGCGCACCCCCAAAGACGGTGAGCGCTATTTCGCACTGGTGAAGGTCGACAAGGTCAACGGCATGCAACCGGAAGCGATCAAGCACCGGATCATGTTCGAAAACCTCACGCCGCTGCACCCCGATCGCGTGATGACGCTTGAGCGGGACATCAAGAGCGAAGAGAACATCACGGGCCGCATTCTCGATATCTTTGCACCAATGGGCAAAGGCCAGCGCGCCCTGATCGTGGCAAGCCCGAAGTCTGGCAAGACCGTGATGATGCAGCACATTGCGCACGCCATCACCACCAACTACCCCGACGCCGTCATGATCGTCCTGCTGGTCGATGAACGCCCCGAGGAAGTGACCGAAATGCAGCGCACGGTGCGCGGTGAAGTCGTCGCCTCCACGTTCGACGAACCGGCGACGCGCCACGTTCAGGTGGCCGAAATGGTCATCGAAAAAGCCAAGCGTCTCGTTGAGCTGAAGAAGGACGTCGTCATTCTGCTCGACTCGATCACCCGCCTGGCCCGTGCCTACAACACGGTGGTGCCCGCATCGGGCAAGGTGCTGACCGGTGGTGTCGACGCCAACGCCCTGCAGCGGCCCAAACGCTTCTTCGGTGCTGCGCGCAATCTCGAAGAAGGTGGTTCGCTCACGATCATCGGTACGGCCCTGGTCGAAACGGGCAGCCGCATGGACGAAGTCATTTACGAAGAATTCAAGGGCACCGGCAACTGCGAGGTGCACCTGGAACGCCGGTTGGCGGAAAAACGCGTCTATCCGGCCATCAATCTCAACAAATCCGGAACTCGCCGGGAAGAGTTGCTCATCAAGCCCGAGCTTTTACAAAAGGTTTGGGTCTTGCGGAAGTTCATTCACGACATGGACGAGATCGAAGCGATGGAGTTCATCCTGGACAAGATTCGGGCGACCAAAACCAACGCCGAGTTTTTCGACATGATGAAGAAGTAAATAATGGGACTTCCGACACTAGATCAATTCCTTGGGGGGATTCGGGCCCGCGACCCCCATCAACCGGAATTCATGCAGGCCGTTCACGAGGTGATGTCCAGCCTCTGGCCTTTCATTGAACGCAACCCTCAGTATGCCGATCAGGGGCTGCTCGAGCGCCTTGTCGAACCCGAACGTGTCATTCAGTTCCGTGTCACATGGGTCGACGATCAGGGCAAGGTTCACGTCAATCGCGGCTTCCGCATTCAGCACAGTTCAGCCATCGGCCCCTTCAAGGGCGGCATGCGCTTTCACCCTTCGGTGAACCTGTCCATTCTGAAGTTCCTGGCCTTTGAACAGACGTTCAAGAACGCGCTCACCACGCTGCCCATGGGCGGTGGCAAGGGTGGCTGCGACTTCGACCCCAAGGGCAAGTCCGACGCCGAAGTCATGCGCTTCTGCCAGGCACTGATGTTCGAGCTGTATCGCCATCTTGGGCCCGACACCGACGTGCCTGCCGGCGATATCGGCGTGGGTGCGCGCGAAGTGGGCTACATGACCGGCATGATGAAGAAGCTCTCGAACTCCGCGAGCAGCGTCTTTACCGGCAAAGGCCTGACCTTTGGCGGCAGCCTGATCCGCCCCGAAGCCACGGGCTATGGCACCGTGTACTTCGCCGAAGAGATGCTCAAGCACACGCAGCAGTCTCTCGAGGGCCTGACCGTCGCAGTCTCCGGCTCCGGCAACGTGGCGCAGTACGCCATCGAGAAGTGCATGCACATGGGGGCACGCGTCATCACCGTTTCTGATTCCCAGGGTTGCGTAGTCGACCCGGCCGGATTCACGCCTGAGAAACTTGCCGTTCTTTGCAGGATCAAAAACACCGACCGCGGTCGTGTTGAAGACTACGCCAACGAGCTGCAGCTGCAATACGAGCCGGGCAAGCGACCGTGGCACGTACCCGTTGATGTTGCGCTGCCTTGCGCCACCCAGAACGAACTCGACCTGGAAGACGCGAAGACACTCATCAAAAACGGCGTGCGTTGCGTGGCGGAAGGCGCCAACATGCCCACCAGCATCGAAGCGGCCCATGCCTTCATTGCAGCCGGCGTACTTTACGCACCCGGCAAGGCCAGCAACGCCGGCGGTGTCGCAGTCTCGGGCCTGGAAATGAGCCAGAATGCCCAGCGGCTTTCATGGACCCGTGATCAGGTCGACACCAAGCTGCACGCGATCATGCGCAACATTCACGAGAATTGCGTCCGCCATGCCGGCACCGGCAAGGTCGTCAATTATCTCGACGGCGCGAACATCGCAGGCTTCGTGAAGGTGGCTGACGCGATGCTGCAGCAAGGCATCTACTGACCCCTGCCCGTCAAGGAAACAGGGGCCCGGCAGGGTTCCCTTTTCCCCAGCCCGTCTTTTTTCACCTGGCGTTGTCCGCAACGCAACTCAGCGCTCCGTCACAGTTTCTTCCCGGCTGTCAGCCCCGTTGCCACCACGTGTGCTGATTTCGGTCACTTCCGGTGCATCGAACGCCCCCTTGACCCGATATTCCACCGCCATTGCCTTGCTGAGCGGCGCCTTGAGCAGCCACTGAGTCAGGAACGCGCCCAGGCCCACAATGGGATTCACAGCGATGCCCGCTGCGATCGCCGCACCACTGACATCCAGGTTGGGCACCACCACCGCATACAGATCAAGCCGCTCGCGTGGCAGATCGACATCGCCGGCGATCACGATGGTCGCAACGGGCCCGGTTACCCGGTAGTTCTCGCTATGCATCACTCCCTCGGTGAGGCTGATTCGCCCCTGGAGCGTGTCATACGGAAACCCCTGCTTGAGCAGACCCGCCGGCTTCCAGTCGAGCGTCGCCAGTCGCCTGACCGACTGCAGCGACAACAGCTCAAGCAGCCGGGCGGAAAGTGAACCTACGCTGTTGAAGCGGCCTTCTGCCAGGTCGACCTCGAGCTCGCCATCCAACATCGAGCGTTCGAACCGCCAGGGTACGTCGCGCCACTCGACGTGGCCACGCACCTGCCCCTTGCCTCCCTGCATCAGCGCCTTGAAGCCCGCCATGTCAAGCCAGGCACCCAGGTCCTGAAACCCCGCCTCGGCCTGCAC
>JAEZGR010000141.1 GCA_023437255.1 Pseudomonadota bacterium
CGGGCCCAGCTGGCTCAGCCACCAGACGGTCTGACCGTCGTGGGTGACGGGACCGTCGGGTGCCACGGCACCCACCGGCAAGGCGGCGTTGAACTCGTCGGCGTCGGGCGTGTTCAGGCTCGATTCCGTATAGAAGGTCGCCACCGACAACCGGCCGCTGTTGACCAGTCTGCGGGCAAAGTCATGGTGCTTGGCCAGATTCAACACCGCATTGCGAAACAGGAGGCTGGTCTCGCTCTTGGGCGTGATGAAATCGGTTGAGCGGGTGGAATTCAGAATGTTCTCGTCGGCGGCGAACTCGCGTTCTTCGCCGTAGGTCTCAAGCAGGGCGTCGGGTGCCAGGCCGCGCATGACCAGATCCAGTTTCCAGGTCAGATTGTCGATGTCCTGCACGCCACTGTTGGCGCCGCGGGCCCCGAACGGCGAGACGCGATGGGCGGCGTCGCCCGCGAAAAAGACCCGGCCGTGGCGGAATTTGTCCATGCGTTCGCACGCGAACGTGTACACGCTGACCCATTCGATCTGCACGTCGATATCCTCGCCCAGCAGGGCGCGGATGCGCGGCAACACCTTTTCGGGTTTGACCTCTTCGGCCGGATCGGCGTCCCAGCCCAGCTGGAAGTCGATGCGCCATACGTTATCGGGCTGGCTGTGCAGCAGCACCGACTGATTCGGGTGGAAGGGCGGATCGAACCAGAACCAGCGTTCGGCCGGAAAATCGGCCTGCAACTTGACGTCGGCGATCAGGAAGCGGTCGCGGAAGATCTGGCCGTGCGCCTCCTGCCCCAGCATTTTGCGCATTGGCGAACGTGCACCGTCGCAGGCGATCAGCCAGTCGGTGGTGAGGCGGTAGGTGCCGTCGGGGGTTTCGACCGTGAGCGCGACAGGGCCTTGCTCGTGGTCTTGCACTGCAGTGACGCGGTTCTTCCAGCGCAGCTCAATGAGAGGCTCGGCTTCGCACTGCTCGTACAGATAGCCTTCGCAGTAATACTGCTGCAGATTGATGAAAGCAGGTCGGCGGTGGCCGGCCTCCGGCAGCAGGTCGAAATTCCAGACTTCTTCTTCACGGAAGAAGACACGGCCGACGTTCCACGACACGCCCTTCTGCACCATGCGTTCGCCGACGCCCAGGCGATCCCAGACGTCGAGCGTGCGCTTGGCGAAGCAGATGGCACGTGAGCCCACCGACAGGGTGTTGTCGTCGTCGAGCACCAGCACCCGGTGGCCGTGTTTGGCCAGGTCGAGTGCCATGCTCATGCCTACCGGCCCGGCGCCGACCACCACCACGGAGTGGTGCGTGGGGGCGTCGGGCGGGAGCGGCCGATACTGCAGCTGCAATGATTGGTAATCGATGTCTCCCACCGCCGTTCTCCTTTGGCTGTTTTTTTGTTTTAGCCTTCGAGCTGTTTCCACATCTCGATATCACGCTCTGCTGTCCAGATGCGTGGATCGTCGTATCCGTTCGCTTCGTCGTAAGCGCGTGACACGTCGAAGGGCATGCAGTGATCGAAGATCACCCAGTCGGCGTAACGCGGCTTCATGAAGTCGTAGGTTTCGCGATAGATGGTCTTGAGGTCCTTGCCGGCAGCCACACCGTTGTTCACGGTGGAGTACAGGTCGGTCAGGAAGGCACGTGTGCCGGCCAGCGCCTTGCGCACCTCGGCGGCGCTCTTCAGTGCAGGGCCGCGGCCGGGAACCATCTTCTCGGCGTTGAAGCTCGCCAGACGGTCGAGCGTCTGCGGCCATTCGCGGAAGTAGGCGTCGCCGGCATAAGGCGTGGACTGATACTCGACCAGGTCGCCGGCCATCATGATGCGCTGTTCGGGCAGCCAGGCGATGGTATCGCCCTTGGTGTGACCGCGTCCGACCTGCAGAAGCTTGACCTCGAGGTTGCCGAGATCGACGGTCATTTCGCCCTTGAACGTCATGGTGGGCCAGGTCAGGCCGGGCGGAATCGACTCGACCGCACGGAACAGGCGGGGGAAACGGCCGATTTCGCTTGCCTTGTCTTGCTCGCCGCGCTCGACGATCAGGTCGTAGGTGTCGCGGCTGGCGATGATTTCTTGTGCGCCATAGGCCGACGCGCCAAACACGCGAACGGCGTGGTAGTGCGACAGCAGGATGTACTTGATGGGCTTGTCGGTGACTTCGCGGATGCGACGGATCACGTCCTGAGCCATGACGGGCGTGGCCTGGGTGTCGATGACCATGACGGCTTCATCGCCGATGATCACGCCGGTATTGGGGTCGCCCTCGGCCGTGTAGGCGTAGGCGTTGTCCGACAGCTTCTCGAACGAGACTTCCTTTTCTTCGAGATCGCCGTGCGATGCGAACTGCTTGCTCATGGGTACTCCTTTCTATAAGTGTGAAGGATGTTAAACAATCATTCGTTAATGTGCAACGTATTCGTTATAAACGAATGAGTCACGACGCCGCGGCGATTGCTGTGCGGTCGCCTAACGCCGCTGGCAGCGCGGGCAGAAATAAGTGGCGCGTTGCCCCTGCACGATGCGCCGTATGGGCGCCGCGCAGCGCCCGCAAGGTTTGCCTGCCTTTTCGTACACGGAAGAGTGCAGGGTGAAATAGGCGCCGGGCTCTCCGGTGGCATTGACGTAATCGCGCAGGGTGCTGCCGCCCGATTCCAGGGCCTGGGCAAGCGTTTCGCGAATCGCCTGCGCCAGCTTCTCGCAACGCGGGCCCGAAAGCTTGCCGGCCGGTAGCCGCGGATCGATGCCGGCCTTGAAGAGCGCTTCGGAAGCGTAGATGTTTCCCACCCCTACCACGATGTTCCCGCCGAGCAGGGCCTGCTTCACCGCCAGGGTGCGCCCCGCAAATGCGCGGGCGAGCAGGGCGCCGTTGAACGCGGGGTCGAAGGGTTCGACGCCCAGGCGTGCCAACAAGGGGTGGGCCTCGAGCGGTCCGTCATTTGCCGAATGCCACAGTATGGCGCCGAATCGGCGTGGGTCGTGCAACAGAAAGCGTGCGTCGGCGAAGCGCCACTCGGCGTGGTCGTGTTTGCGCCGCGGCTCATCGAACGGCACGCGGCGCAAGGAGCCCGACATGCCCAGGTGCACGATCTGCGTGCCGTGATCGAAGCCGATGAGCAGATACTTGCCGCGCCGGCCGCAGGACCGCACGACGCGGCCACTGAGTGTGGCGGGCATGTCGACAGGGACGGGCCAGCGCAGGCGCGATTCGTGGACATGGAACGATTCGAGCATGCGGTCTGTCATAATAGGTGCAATGCCGCGACGCGTCGTTTCGACTTCGGGAAGTTCAGGCATGACGGGGTGCTAACGATATCAACGATGACCATGCAATTTTGCCATTCGGTGCCAGCACCTGGGCGCAACGGCCTGGGGTGTGTCTGATGAAACGTATTCTTGCCGTACTGGCTGCAGTCTCGTTTGGCGCGTTCGCAGCCATCGGGCTTGCGCGCGCCCAGGCAACTGCGCCGTTATTGTTGGGTGAACCGCCGGAGATCGATCTGGCTGAGCAGATCCGTCTGCGCCCTGGCGAACTGCCCTCGGTCAGGCTCACTTCCGATATCCTCTATCGTCTGCTTGCGGCCGAGTTCGCCGCGCAGCGTGCGGCTTACGACACCGCGTCAGAGCTCATGTACGGGCTTGCGCGCGAAACCTCCGACCCTCGCCTGGCCCGGCGTGCGTTCCAGTTCGCCATGGCGGGTCGCGATATTCCGGCGGCGCTTCGAGCTGCCCGCCAGTGGGTTCTGGTCTCGCCCAATGATCCCGACGCCGTGGCTTCTTCGCTTGCGCTCGCCGCTTCCAGTGGTCAGACCAACGGGCTGGCCGGCAATCTGCGCGAGCGCATCGAAGAGGCGACGAACAAGGAACAGGCCATTGCCCAGGCGGCGTCCATCGTTTCCAAGATGAACGACAAGCGCGTGGCCTATCAGGTGCTCGAAGACGCCTTGTCCGATTCTGTGCGCAATATTCCTTTGGCGCAGCTGGCGCTGGCCGATGCCGCCTGGCAGGCCGAAGATGCGGTGGGCGCGCTCGAAGCCGCCCGTACCGCGCTTGAGCTGGCCCCTGATTCCGAAATGGCGGCGCAGCGCGTGCTCGAATACGGGCTGGGCGTCGATTCCAGGGCAGCGATCCGCGAGACCCAGGCCTATATCGAACAGCACCCCAACATGCGGCGGCTGCGCCTGCTGCTGGTGAATCGCCTGGTGGGCCGCCACGAGTTCGATGCCGCCCTGGCGCAGATTGCTGACATGCGCCAGCGTGCCCCCGAAGATTTCGACCTGCTCTACACCGAGGCCGAGGTCAACGTGCGGGCCGAGCGTTACGACAGAGCCAAGGCCTTGCTGCGGGAGTACATTTCAGTGCAGGAACAGCGGGGCAGTGCCTTGCCCGACAAGGCCACCACTGCGGGTGGTGATTCGTCCGACGCCCGCCTGCTGCTGGTCCAGATCGCCGAGAAAGAAGGCGATCGTGCCGAGGCGATTCGCCAGCTCGACCTCATACAGGAACCCAGCCTCCGTTTTCAGGCGCAGATTCACAAGGCGGTGCTGTTGTCGCGCAACGGCGACCTCGAGGGTGCGCGCCGTACGCTGCAGGCGCTGGAACCGCAGAATGACAACGACCGCACGGTGCAGGCACTGACCACCGCGTCCATCTATCGTGATTCGGGGCGCAGCGACGAAGCAGTCGCCGTGTTGGAGCAGGCCGACACCGACACGCCGGGCACGGCAGAGATCAAATACGACCTGGCCATGCTGTACGAACGCCAGGGCCGTTACGACGACTTCGAACGCCTCATGCGCGAAATTATCGAACTCGCGCCCGACAATGCCAATGCCTACAACTCGCTGGGCTACACCTTCGCCGACCGTAACGTGAATCTCGAAGAGGCTGAAGAACTGCTCGAGCAGGCGCTGGAGCTCGAACCCGACAACCCGTATATTCTCGACAGCGTGGGCTGGTATCTGTACCGCACCGGTGATTATTCCGGTGCGCTCGAATACCTGCGTCGATCCTGGCATCAGCTGCCCTCTGCCGAAGTGGCGGCCCACCTGGGCGAGGTGCTGTGGATGATGCAGCGCAAGAGCGAAGCGCGCGACATCTGGAAGCAGGGTCACGCGCAGGAGCCCGACAACGAGGTTCTGCAGAAGACGCTCAAGCGTTTCGGCGTACGTCTGCCCTGACAAAAGCTCAACACGTTCATGGCCACTTTCATGCTTACTGCCGATACCAGCCCCGTCTGCGTGGGGCGACGGCGTTTTTCGTCATATTTGCTGGCCGGCGCGCTGGCCATTGCGCTGGCAGGATGCGCCGGCCCGGCCCGGATTGCTGGCGAAGGTCCTGCCTTCGAGCGCACGGGGCGCTTTGCCGTGAATGTGACCGAAGCCGGTGCACCGATTGAGGCCGTGCAGGGCGGGTTTTCCTGGCGTGATACGGGTCGGCGTCTCCAGCTCGATCTGGTGAATCCGCTGGGCTCCACTCTGGCGCGGGTCAGGGTCGACCCGGAAGGCGCGAGCCTCGAGCACGCCGACGGCCGAAGCGAGCAGGCACCTGATGCCGACACGCTCGTTGCTCGGGCGATCGGCGCCGAAATGCCCGTTGCGAACCTGCGTGACTGGTTGCAGGGGCGTACGGGCGAGGGCACCGCCCAGGGGCTGGAAAGCGACGCCGAGGGGCGGCCGCAGTCGTTCGTACAGAACGGCTGGCGCGTGCAGCTCTCGCGCTACGACAGCGCCGGCCCGGGTCTGCTTCGACTCGAACGCCGCGACGGCACGCGCCAGGTTTCGGTGCGTCTGGTGGCAGACACCCCGGGCGCGCCCTGATTCCAGCTCGTATGGCTCTGTACGACGTTCCGGCACCCGCCAAGCTCAATCTGTTTCTGCACGTCACCGGTCGTCGGCCCGATGGCTATCACACGTTGCAGACGGTCTTTCGATTCATCGATCTGTGCGATCACCTCGATTTCGACGTCCGCACCGACGGGCGCATCGAACGGGAAGGTGCCACCTTGCCCGGGCTGGCGGCCGAGGACGACCTGATCGTCAGGGCGGCCCGGGCATTGCAGGACGCAACCGGCACTTCGCTGGGTGCCCAGATCCGCTGCCGCAAGAATATTCCCTCGGGCGCGGGGCTGGGCGGTGGTTCCAGTGACGCCGCCACCACGCTCATTGCGCTGAACCGCTTGTGGAAAACGGGGCTCGACCGCGAGGCGCTTACCGAGTTGGCAAAGCCCCTGGGTGCCGACGTGCCGGTGTTCGTCTTTGGCAGGCCGGCGTTTGCGCAGGGCCGCGGCGATGAAATGACGGAGCTTGCGCTTCCTGATCGGACCTATCTGGTGTTGCGTCCGTACGGCAGTGTATCGACCGCAGAGATTTTCTCGGCGCCAGACTTGACACGTGATTCAAAACCAGTAATAATTTCGGTCTTCACTCATTGGCAAACGGCCAGGGTGCAACAAGAAGCCGATTCACAGCAGCACGCTGCAGCCGAATCAGGTGGCCAATACGGCAACAGGCTTTTTGGGCGCAATGATCTCGAGCCAGTGGTGCTTGCACGTTACGAATCGATCCGCCAAATGGCAGACGGCTTGCGAAAGCAAGGGTTTCATGCAAGAATGACGGGTTCCGGAAGCTGTTTTTTTGTTGAGTTCAATACGCAACATCAGGCCAGCCGGGCGCGGCAAGAAATTTCCAGTAAAATGCTGGAAGGCCGAAGTGAAGGGCATGTGGGGCCAGGTTCTGGAGCCACGGCAAGTCTCCGAAGCACAACGGCGGTTGTTGAAAACACGTGGCTTTGCCCCGGGTTGTCCGACCATCCGCTACGCCACTGGTAGCCAAGAATCTTGGGGAATAGCCAAGT
>JAEZGR010000160.1 GCA_023437255.1 Pseudomonadota bacterium
CGCGTGCCCTTCCAGTTTTCGCCAATCTTGCCGGCGGGCGCGAGCAGCATGCTTGAACCTTGAACGTTGCCGGTAAAGGTGTGGGCGGCATCACCCTCTCCGAGTACCAGGCGTATGGCGTGGCCATTCAGGGAGCCCGTGACCGGCAACGAATCGCCCCCGGCAATGCGCGCCGTGCCCTTGATCTCTCGAAAGGCTTGCTCAAGCTGCAGGTCCATTTTTCCGGTCGGCCCCTCCACGCGCCAATGGCCCGCGGCCTGGGCCGGCACGATCCACAGATGCACGCTGCGCCCTTCGACGTGCTCGAATATATCGGCCTCCCACTCGTCCATGTCGAACGCATGCGAGACCACCCGTGTGCCCGGCTTCAAAGCAAGAATCTTGTCGCGCAAAGCGAGATTCACATCGGGGAGCAAGTACATGGTGAGCACCGTCGCTTTTGAGAAGTCTGTCTTGAACAGGTCTTCTTCGCGAAACTGAACCTTGTCGGCCACGCCTGCCTTTTCTGCATTTGCGTTCGCTTCTGCGATGCGCTCGGGGTTCAGATCAACGCCGAGCGCGCCTTTTGCACCGTGATCCTTCACCGCAGCGATGGCAATCCGACCGTCTCCAGACCCCAAGTCAATCACGAAATCCTCCGGACCGACCTTTGCCATCTGCAGCATTCGGTCGACGACTTCGTACGGCGTGGGCACGTACGGCACGTCGAGATCGGGAGCCGCGGTGGCCTGCGCCATGAAGCCCAGACCCGTAACAGCAGACAGCAGCGCTGCCCGCCACCTGCCTTGAAGCGAAAACGCGCGGGAAATCGGCATGGTTGATTCCTTCGTGGTAAGGGGAAGAATGACAACCGCGTGTGCAGCAACCCGCACACCCGACTGCCACGAGGAACGACCTTTATACCGGAGGGCACCGTATGCATCAATGCGGGGTCGACGCCGGCCCGGCGCGATCAGTCCATTGACGAGATTCGTTCTCGCCGGGATCGATGCCTTCAGACTCGCGCGTGACGTCTTCCATGCTCTCGATGGCGGCCTGTTCGGTGCGATGGAAAAAAACGTCGTCTCGGCCCCCGAAGACGGCCTTCATGCGGCGCTCGACGTCAAGCTTGGCGCCCACCACATGTATCTGCAAGCCCTGACGGCTATAAGACGAAAAAAGCCGCTGAAGCACTTCCAGGCCGGTTGCGTCGATCAGGTTAACAGCCTGCATGAAGATATACACGGCACGCAGCTCCGGCTTCCTCGCAGTCAGGTCAAGCATGCGGCGTTCGAACGCAGGCGCTATGAGGTAATCGAGCGAGCAATCGGGTCGCACGACCAGACACGCCGGATGAAGCGGCGCCAGATCCCACTGATGCCGGTCGCGCAAGCTCTGGTCGGCATGGCGGCCCAGTTCCACAATGCGTGGATTCAGGCGGCGGTAAACGAAAATGAGCAACGACAGCACCAGGCCGACGCACACGCCCCAGTACATCGCCGGAGCCGCCACATAGGTCACCACCAACGTGGGTACCGCCACCATCAGATCGCGGCGTGAGTTGCGCCATAGCTGTGCCCAGGGATGCCATTTGAGCAAACCCATCACCGAGGCGACGACAACGGCGGCCAGAACCGCTCTTGGCACCCAGGCCAGCACCGGTAAGCCGACGGCAAGCACGGCGGCAACGACCAGGCAACAGAATACGTTCGACCAGCCCGACTGCGCGCCTGCGAAAAGGTTGAGCGCCGATCGGGAGAAGGACGTGCTGGTGGGGAAAGCACCGGACAATGCGGCAGCGACTTTACCTGCGCCCTGACCGACCAGATCCTGATCGCGCTCCCAGCGCCCGCCCGACTGCGCCAGGTCGATGCGAGCGCTGGCCGCCGTTTCCATGAAGCTCACAAGCGCAATCACCAATGCCGGCAGTACCAGCTGAAGCAACATCTGCATGGAAATCGCCCCTGGCAGGGTCAGGCCGGGGAAGCCCGCGGGCAGGGAACCCACCACCGCAATACCCATGGAATCCCACTGCCACAACCAGGCCGCAGCGGCCGTGACGACGAGCAAGAGGAATACGGAGGGCAGGTTAGGCCGCAAATGCCGGAAGGCCATGATCGCTGCCAGGGAAAACACCCCGAGCGCGGCGGTTGGCCAGTGCACCGTTGACAGTGACCAGGCGGGGTCGCGCAGGTCGCCCCAGGCCAACATGGCGGGCAGTTGCGATGTAATGATCAGCAGCGCGGCCGCTTGGGTGAAGGCCATCAGTACGGGGGCACTAACCAGATCCATGAGCCAGCCCTGCCGCAGCAGGCCCAGGCCGATCTGAAACGCCCCGCTCATCAGGGCGAGCCAGCCGGCCAACAGCACCCATTGTGAAGTGCCGGGTTCTGCCATGCCTGAAAGCGCACCGAATACGAGCAGACAGCTCAAGGCGGTAGGGCCCACCGCGAGACGTGGTGTAGCGCTGAAAAGGCTGGAGACCAGTGTCGGGAGCAGCGTGGCGTAGATGCCGGTAATGAGCGGCATGCCCGCCAAGCCCGCGTACGCAACGCTTTGAGGCACCGCCAACAGAGCGACCGTCAGCCCTGCCACGAATTCGCGCTGCATGCGCTGCGGGGTCAGTCGGGGCCAGCTCAGGAAAGGCAGGTATCGCCGCATCGTATAAGACACAATCATGGTACGAAGCATGATTGTAAGCGGCACAAAAGACAAAACCCCAGCTGAAGTTTCAGCTGGGGTTTTGGGGGTATAAGTGCCTGACGATGACCTACTTTCACAGACGTACGTCCACTA
>JAEZGR010000196.1 GCA_023437255.1 Pseudomonadota bacterium
CTTGAGATCGGCCTGATTTTCGGCCTGGTGGCTCTCGGTGTGCTCATTTCCTTTCGCATCCTGCGCTTTCCCGACCTCACGGTCGACGGCAGTTTTCCGCTGGGCGGCGCCACTGCCGCGATATTGATCAGCGTAGGAACCGATCCGTTCACGGCCACGCTCGTCGCCACCGGCGCCGGTGCGTTCGCCGGCATGATCACAGGCTGGCTGAACGTGAAGCTGCGCATCATGGATCTGCTCGCCAGCATTCTCATGATGATCGCGCTGTATTCAATCAATCTTCGCGTCATGGGCGGGCCCAATGTGCCGCTCATCATGGAACCGACGGTCTTCAACATTCTGCAGCCCGCCGGCATGAGCGATTACGTTTTCCGGCCCTTGATGCTGGTGGTGGTGCTGCTGGTGGCCAAGCTGCTGCTTGACTGGTATTTTTCGACGGAGGCGGGGCTCGCCATGCGCGCCACGGGTTCCAACCCGCGCATGGCCCGTGCGCAAGGGGTCGCCACCGGGCGCCGCATTCTGGTGGGCATGGCGATTTCCAATGCACTGTGCGCGCTCGCCGGGGCTCTGTTCGCCCAGTCGCAGGGCGGGGCAGACATTTCCATGGGTATCGGCACCATCGTCATCGGGCTGGCGGCCGTCATCATCGGTGAGAGCATCCTGCCGTCTCGCCGCTTCTTCGTGATCACGCTGGCCGTCATCATCGGTGCGGTGCTGTACCGCTTCTTTGTCGCGCTCGCCCTCAATGCCGACTTCATCGGCCTGCACGCGCAGGATCTCAATCTGGTCACGGCGCTGCTGGTCACATTCGCTCTGGTCGTGCCCATGATCAAGCAGCGGCTGCGCGGCAGCAAGAAGGGGTGAGTCATGCTTAATGTCAAAGATATCCATATCACCTTCAATGTGGGCACGCCCATCGAGACCAAGGCGTTGCGGGGGCTTTCGCTGCACATCCCGGCCGGTCAGTTCGTGACCGTCATCGGCTCGAACGGGGCCGGCAAGTCCACCTTTCTGAACGCCGTGTCGGGAGACACGTCGGTCGACACCGGCAGCATCGTGATCGACGGTAGCGACGTCACCCGCCAGCCGGTCTGGGAGCGCGCCACGCAGGTGGCACGCGTGTTCCAGGACCCCATGGCCGGCACCTGCGAAGACCTCACGATCGAAGAGAACATGGCCCTGGCCCACGCACGCGGTGGTCGCCGAGGCCTGGGCCGCGCCGTCAAGGCCTCGATGCGCGAGGATTTTCGTGCGCGGCTGGCTACATTGGGACTGGGCCTGGAGAATCGCCTGACCGACCGTATTGGTCTGCTTTCCGGTGGTCAGCGCCAGGCGGTCAGCCTGCTCATGGCGGCCCTGCAACCGTCGCGCATTCTGCTGCTCGACGAGCACACGGCGGCGCTTGATCCGCGTACGGCCGACTTTGTGTTGCGTCAGACCGTGCGGATTGTCGAGGAGAGCCGCCTGACCACCATGATGGTCACACACAGCATGCGTCAGGCGCTCGACGTGGGCGAGCGCACGATCATGCTGCATCAGGGCAAGGTGGTGCTCGACGTCTCGGGCGACCAGCGCCGTGGCATGCGGGTCGAGGATCTGCTGCACATGTTCGAAAAGGTTCGCGGCGAGCAACTCGCCGACGATGCGTTGCTGCTCAGCTGAGCGGCCGGCACGATGCTTGCAAGAGGGGGGTTATTTGACAATGGCCCCCCTGAATGCAAGACCCAGACGCACATCGCACGCTGCGGATACTGACGGTCAACGCCCATAAGGGCTTTACCTTCTTCAACCGTCGCTTCATATTGCATGAGTTGCGCGAAGCCATTCGCGCCACGCACGCCGACATCGTCTTCCTGCAGGAAGTGCTGGGCGCGCACCATCGCCATGCTCGGCGACTCGCGCGCTGGCCCACCAACAGTCAGTACGAGTTTCTGGCCGACACCATCTGGCCCGAGTTCGCCTACGGCCGCAATGCTGTGTACCCCTACGGACATCATGGCAACGCGCTGCTGTCCAAGTTTCCGATCGCTTCGCACGACAACGTCGACATTTCCGTCGGGCGCCATGAGCGACGCGGGCTGCTGCATTGCGTGTTGCGACCCCCCATGCTCGATTTCGACGTACACGCGATCTGTGTGCATCTCGGTTTGCGGGAGCATCAGCGCATGCCTCAGCTGAAGGCGCTCTGTTCCGTGATCGAAGAGAAGGTGCCTGCCGATGCACCGTTGTTCGTGGCGGGGGATTTCAACGACTGGCGCATGCGCGCTCAGCATGTGCTGGAGCGCTGTGCGGGTCTGAAGGAAGTGCATTTTGAGCACCACGGCCACCTGCCGCGCACCTTTCCTTCGAACATGCCGTTCCTGAGGCTCGATCGAATCTACGTGCGCAATGTGCAGATGTGCCGCTCCTTGAAACTGTCGCGGCATCCGTGGGCCAAGCTTTCGGATCATGCGCCGCTCGCTGCCGAGGTATCGCTATGCCGGTGAAATGGACGCAAGGCAACGCCTTTGACCTTCTTGAGAATGGCGAGGATTTCTTCCCCGCCGTTTTCGAAGCGATCGAACAGGCGCAACGCACTGTGCTGATCGAAACATTCATCATCTTCGATGACCGGGTGGGGCGCGCTTTGCGC